>DASTMB010000008.1 GCA_035714365.1 Mycobacteriales bacterium
GCGGTGCTCGCCGACGCCGGCACCGACACGGTGCTCTGGGCGCGGCGCCCGGAGCTGGCCGAGACCGTCACGGCCACGCACCAGAACCCCGACTACCTGCCCGGCGTGCCGCTGCCGCCGTCGCTGACGGCGACGCACGACGCGGCGGCGGCGCTCGACGGCGCCGACTTCGTGGTGCTGGCCATCCCGTCTCAGACGCTGCGCGAGAACCTCGCCGAGTGGGCGCCGCTGGTGCCGCGCGACGCGGTGCTGGTGTCGTTGATGAAGGGCATCGAACTCGGCACCACCAAGCGCATGAGCGAGGTCATCGGCGAGGTCGCGGACGTGCCGTTCGACCGGATCGCGGTCGTGAGCGGGCCGAACCTCGCGAAGGAGATCGCCTCCAAGCAGCCGGCCGCGACCGTCGTCGCCTGCGCCGACGGCGCCGCCGCCGAACGCCTCCAGGCGGCGTCGCTGACGCGGTACTTCCGGCCGTACACGAACACCGACGTCGTCGGCTGCGAGCTCGGCGGCGCCGTGAAGAACGTCATCGCGCTGGCCTGCGGCATGGCCGAGGGGATGGGGTTCGGCGACAACACCAAGGCGTCGATCATCACCCGCGGCCTCGCCGAGATGGCGCGGCTGGGGGCGGCGCTGGGGGCCGACCCGCTGACGTTCGCCGGGCTGGCCGGGCTCGGCGACCTGGTCGCGACCTGCACGTCGCCGCTGTCGCGCAACCGGACCGTCGGCGAGCAGCTCGGCCGCGGCCGGACGCTGGAGGAGATCCAGCAGGGCATGCGGATGGTCGCGGAGGGCGTGAAGTCGAGCCGGTCCATCCTCGACCTGGCCACCAAGCACGACGTGGAGATGCCGATCGCGCAGCACGTCGCGCACGTCGTCCACGACGGGATGACGCCGCAGGACATGCTGCGGTCGCTGATGTCCCGCGAGGCGAAGGCGGAGACCGAGTGAACGGCTCCTCCTCCGACGACGTCTACACCCGCGCGGTCCACCTGCCGGAGCCGCCGGTGCCTGCCGAGCGCCCGGTCGGGCTGCCGACGTACCGGACGAGCGCGTTCGTCTTCTCCTCCGCGGAGGAGTACGCCGACGTGCTCGGCAACCGCGCCCCCGGCTACGTCTACAGCCGGATCGACAACCCCACCTCCGACGCGTTCGCGCACGCCGTGGCGGCGCTGGAGGGCGGCGAGGCGGCGCAGCCGTTCGCGAGCGGCATGGCGGCCATCTCGACCACGCTGCTGACGTTCCTGTCGGCGGGCGACCACGTGGTGGCGCAGGCGTCGCTCTACGGCGGGACATACTCGGTGCTCGCGCACCTGCTGCCGCGGTTCGGGATGTCGGTGACGTTCGCCGGGTCGGTCGAGGAGGCCGTGGCCGCGGTGCGGCCGGAGACCCGCATCGTCTACGCCGAGACGATCGCCAACCCCACGCTCACCGTCGCCGACCTGCCCGCGCTCGCGTCGGTCGCGCACGAGGCGGGCGCGCTGCTCCTCGTGGACTCGACGTTCGCGACGCCGGTCGTCTGCCGGCCGCTGGAGTGGGGCGCCGACGTGGTGCTGCACTCGGCGACGAAGTTCCTCGGCGGCCACACCGACGCCACCGGCGGCGTCGCCGTCGGCTCGGCCGAGCTGATGCGGCGGGTGCGGGCGCTGCGTGCGGACCTCGGCGGCGCGCTCGCGCCGGACGAGGCGTTCCTGCTGCACCGGGGGATCGCGACGTTGCCGCTGCGGGTGGACCGGCAGTGCGAGACGGCGCTGGCGTTCGCGACGGCGCTCGCCGCGCACCCGGCCGTCGAGGCGGTGCACTACCCGGGGCTGCCGGAGGACCCGGGGCACGGGCTGGCGGGCAAGCTGTTCGACGCCCGGCGCGGGTCGACGCGGTACGGCGCGGTCGTCACGGTCGCGCCGCGCGGCGGCCGCGAGGCGGGGCAGGCGATGTGCGACGGGCTGCGGCTCGCCTACAACGCCACCTCGCTCGGCGGCACCGTGACGAAGGTGAGCCACGTCGCGTCCACGACGCACCGCCAGCTCGACGACGCGGCGTTGCGGGCGGCGGGCATCGCGCCGTCGGCGGTGCGCGTGTCGATCGGGCTCGAGGACCCGGACGACCTGGTCGCGGACTTCACCCAGGCGCTCAACGGGCGATGAGCCGCGCCCGCATCTGCGGGTGCACCTGGCAGTAGAGCGTGTACTCGCCGGCCGGCAGCCGGCCGAGGTCGACGGTGTCGGTGCGATCGCCGCCCCGCCCCAGCACCCTCGTGACGGCGACCGTGCGCCCCGGAACGACATCCACCGCGACGTTGTGCGGCAGCGCCGAGTTGTTCGCGAAGCTCAGGTGCGCCGGCACGCCGGCGACCGTCGCGTAGCAGTCGTCGTCGAACTCCGTCACGTCCCGGGACGTCTTCACCACGATCGTGACCGAGCCGTTCGCCGGGCAGCCGGCGTCGGGGACCACCGTCACCGGCACCGGGGGGCGGGCCGGCTCCGCCACCGGGCGGGAGCGGACGGCGAGCGCCACGCCGGCCACCCCCGCGACGGCGACGGCGCAGCCGGCGACCGCGAGCGTCGCGCGGGTGGCGCGGCGGCGGCGGACGGTACGGACGAGGGCGTCGGTCACGGCGGGCACGGCGGGGGCCTCCTCGGCGCGGTCGCGCAGCAGCGCGCGCAGGTCGTCGGTCAGGTCAGGCATCGAGCACCTCGTCGGTCGACAGGTCCGCGCGCAGGATCGCCAGGGCACGGGAGACGGTGGACTTCACCGTGCCGGTGCGGCAGCCGAGGCGTTCGGCGGTCTCCGCCTCGGAGAGGTCGAGGTAGAACCGCAGCACCAGCGCGGCGCGCTGCCGCGTGGTGAGCCGGCGCAACGCCGCCCACAGCCGGTCGCGCGTCGCCACGTCCGGCAGCTCGTACGGCGCGGGGCCCGCGGTGTCGGCGTGGGCGCGTTCGAGGCGGAGCCGGCGGGCACGGTTGCGGACCCGGTTGACGACGGCGCGGTGCAGGTACGCGCCGAACGCGTCCGGGTCGCGCAGCGCGCCGAGCCGCGACGCGGCGGTGAGGAACGCCTCCTGCGCGACGTCCTCGGCGGCGGCGCGGTCGCCGGTGAGCAGGTACGCGAGCCGGGTCGCGCCCGGCAGGTGCGCGCGGTACAGCTCGGCGACGCGGTCGGCCGTCGCGGGCACGCGCTCCCTCCCTCCGGCGTCGATCGTGGCAGCGTCCACGAGAGGGAGACACGCGGGGCGCCCGGGCGGTTCCACGTAGGCTCCCCGGGTGTCCCGCATCAGACTCGCCGTGATCTTCGGCGGCCGCAGCACCGAGCACTCCATCTCCTGCGTCTCCGCCGGCAGCGTGCTGCGCGCGGTGGACCGGGAGAAGTACGACGTGGTGCCGATCGGCATCGCGCCGGACGGGCGGTGGGTGCTCGCGGCCGACGACCCGGCGGCGTTGGAGGCGCACGGGCGGGAGCTGCCGAGCGTCGACGCGGCGACCGGCGCGGCGGTGGCGCTCGCGGGTGACCCGAGCGTCAAGGGCCTGCTCGTGCTGGAGCCGGGCGACGTGCCGCGCGCGCTGACCAGCGTGGACGTGGTGTTCCCGCTGCTGCACGGCCCGTACGGCGAGGACGGCACGGTGCAGGGGCTGCTCGAGCTGGCCGGGGTGCCGTACGTCGGCAGCGGCGTGCTGGCGAGCGCGGTCTGCATGGACAAGGAGTTCATGAAGGTGCTGCTGGCGGCGCGCGGGCTGCCGGTGGGGCCGTACGCGGTGCTGCGCCGCGGCGACGACGCGGCGGCGGCGACCGCGCACCTGGTGTACCCGCTGTTCGTGAAGCCGGCCCGCGGCGGGTCCAGCCTCGGCATCTCGAAGGTGACGTCACCGGACGGGCTGGCGGCGGCGCTGGAGACGGCGTGGGCGAACGACCCGAAGGCGGTCGTGGAGCAGATGGTCCCGGGCCGCGAGCTGGAGTGCGCGGTGCTCCAGGGGCGCGGCGGCGCGGCGCCGGAGACCAGCCTGCCGGCCGAGGTGCTGGTGGCCGGCGACTGGTACGACTTCGACGCGAAGTACCTGGACGAGGCGACGGAGTTCGCGGTGCCGGCCGACCTGCCGGACGACGTGACGGCGCGGGTGCGGGACCTCGCGGCGCGGGCGTTCACCGCGACCGGGTGCGCGGGGCTGGCACGTGTCGACTTCTTCCTCACCGGCGACGAGCTGGTCGTCAACGAGGTCAACACGATGCCCGGCTTCACGCCGCAGTCGATGTACCCGCGGATGTGGGCGGCGACCGGCGTCGGGTACCCGGAGCTGGTGGACCGGCTGGTGACGCTGGCGCTGGAGAGCGGGACCGGGCTGCGTTAGGGCGCCGTCAGGACATGGCCCGGACGGCGTCGGTGAGCGGTGCGAGCCGGTCGCCGGACCAGTGGCGGGGGATCGTCACCGAGACGTTGACGAACGCCCTCGGCAACGACCACACGACCGCGTCGGCGCGTTCCTCCGGGAACCAGCCGATGCCGTTGACGGTGAAGAGCTGGTCGCCGGGCTGGTAGACGGTGGACGCGGGGGCGCCGCAGCGGACGACGATCGGCGGGTCGCCGTACGCGGCGACGTGCGGGTCGGCGGGGCGGGTGGGGCGGCGGGACAGGCCGTCGCCGAGCGAGCGGGGCAGCTTCGCCGCGAACCGCGCGCAACGCTCCGCCGCGGCCGTGGGCACCGCGTCGACGGCGACCGGCTTGGCCGGGTGCGAGCAGGCCGGGAACGCGACGGCGGCGGCGCCGCAGAGCAGCACCGCCGCCACGCGCATCGATCGCGGACTTACAGGTGGACGACCGGGCAGGTCAGCGTGCGGGTGATGCCGTCGACCGACTGCACCCGCGCGACGACGAGCTTGCCCAGCTCGTCGACGTTGCGCGCCTCGGCGCGCACGATCACGTCGTACGGGCCGGTGACGTCCTCGGCGTTCGTGACGCCCTTGATCTCCTGGATCGCCTTGGCGACCGAGGCCGCCTTCCCGACCTCGGTCTGGATCAGGATGTAGGCCTGGACCATGGGCACCTTCCTTCGGCAACGTTGTCGGAGCGGCCGACGCTACACGAAGGCCCGGCTACGGCGTGTACGACCAGGAGACGTTGACCGTCGGCTCGCCGGTGAGGTTGCACGGCACGATCGTGTACTTGCCGGCCTTGGTGATCCGCGTGGAGATCATCTCGACGGTGTTCGGGTCCTCGCCGTCGGCGGAGGAGACGACGGTGCCCTTCGAGCTGAGCAGGTCGACCGCCCAGTCGGCCTTGTTGTCGAGCAGCACCTTGAACCGGCCCGGCCACTTGATGTCGACCGTGATGCCCTTCTCCCGCGGGTACTGCGCGGGCAGCGCCGAGTCGCAGCCCTCGCGGCTGCGCGGGACGCTCGCGCTCGGGTCCGGCGTGTTGTCGGTGAACTTCTGGCTGCCCTTGAACGGCTTGGGCTTCGGCTTGGAGGCGGCGGACGCGGGGCCGGCGAGGCCGGCGGCGACGACGAGCGCGGTCGCGAGGACGAGGGGTCGGTTCATAGGGAACGCTCCTGGGTGACGGGCGAGGGGGGTCCAGTCACGGCGTCCCTTCTGCGGCGGGCGGCGCCCCTCCTGCATCCGTAGGGTGACGGTATGGAACGCCTCGGTGAGGTCGGCGAGTTCGGCCTGATCGCGCGGCTGCGCGCCGGGCTGGCGACCGGCCCCGCGGCCCTGGTCGGCCCCGGCGACGACGCCGCGGTCGTGGCGGCGCCGGACGGGCGGGTCGTGGCGACGACCGACCTGCTCGTGGAGGGCAGGCACTTCCGGCTGGACTGGTCCACGCCGTACGACGTGGGCCGCAAGGCGGCCGCGCAGAACCTCGCCGACGTCGCGGCGATGGGCGCGGTGCCGACGGCGTTGCTGGTGGGGTTCGGGGCACCGGCGTCGCTGCCGGTGGCGGACGCGGAGGCGTTCGCGCGCGGGCTGTCGGACGAGGCGGCGCGGGCCGGGGCGGTCGTGGTCGGCGGCGACGTCGTGGCCTGCGAGCAGGTCGTCTTGGCGGTGACGGCGCTCGGCGACCTGGGCGGGCGCGCGCCGGTGCCGCGGTCCGGGGCGCGGCCGGGCGACCTGCTCGTCGTCGCGGGCACGCTGGGCGGCTCGGCGGCCGGGCTGGCGGCGTTGCGGGCGGGCGTGGACGGGCTGGCCGTGGTCGACGCGCACCGGGTCCCCGCGCCGCCGTACGCCGCCGGGCCGCTGCTCGCGGACGCGGGCGCGACGGCGATGATCGACGTGTCCGACGGGCTGACCGGCGACCTCGCGCACGTCGCCGACGCGTCCCGCGTGGGGTTCGAGGTGGACGTGGCGGCGCTGCCCCGGCACCCCGGCCTGGCCAACGCCGCCAACGCGCTCGGCGCGGACCTCGTGCCGTGGCTGCTCGCGGGCGGGGAGGACCACGCGCTGGTGGCGACGTTGCCGGCGCCGGCCGACGGGCCGTGGGTCGTGGTGGGGCGCGCGGTCGCGGAGCCGGGCATCCGGTGGGTGGGTGCCGAGGTCGTGCCGGAGTCGTTCGACCACTTCGGCGGCGGGTCGTGACGCCGCCGCGGGTGCTGTCGGTCGCCGGGTCCGACTCCGGCGGGGGGGCGGGGATCCAGGCGGACCTGAAGACGTTGCTGGCGCTCGGCTGCCACGGCATGACCGCGATCACGGCGGTCACGGCGCAGAACTCCGTCGGCGTGCAGGGCTGGTGGCCGCTGCCGGTCGAGGCGGTGCGGGCACAGCTGCGTTCGGTCGTGGACGACATCGGCGTCGACGCGGTGAAGGTCGGGATGCTCGGCACCGCCGAGGTCGCGGCGGCGGTCGCCGACGAGCTGGCCGGGGTGGGTGTGCCGGTCGTCGTGGACCCGGTCTGCGTGTCGAAGCACGGCGACGCGCTGCTCTCGCCGGAGGCGCTCGACGTGCTGCGTACGCGGGTGATCCCGCTCGCCACCGTGGTGACGCCGAACCTCGACGAGGTGGCGGCGTTGACCGGGGTGGTCGTGTCGGGGGAGGCGGGGCTGCGGGAGGCGGCGGAGGCGGTGCACGCGCTGGGCGCGGCGTGGACGCTGGTGAAGGGCGGTCACCTGGCCGGCGAGGCGGTGGACCTGCTCTGGCCGGGCGGGGAGCGTTACGCGGCGCCGCGGCTGGACAACCGGCACACGCACGGGACCGGCTGCACGCTGGCGTCGGCGATCGCGGCGCGGCTGGCGCACGGCGACGCGGTGCCGGAGGCGGTGCGCGCGGCGAAGGCGTACGTGACGGGGGCTATCGGCGCGGGGTTCGCGCTGGGCTCAGGGATCGGCCCGGTCGACCACGGGTGGCGGCTTCGTTAGGAAGCCCGCGCCACCTTGCCGGACTTGATGCACGAGGTGCAGACGTTCAGCCGCTTCGGCGTCTTGCCGACGAGCGCGCGGACGCGCTGGATGTTCGGGTTCCAGCGGCGGCGGGTGCGCCGGTGGGAGTGGGAGACCGACATGCCGAAGCCCGGCCCCTTGCCACAGACGTCGCAGACGCTCGCCACTGCACTACCTTCCTCGGCGCACCATGAAAGACGCCCCGTACGGGGCAACCCGCACAGGGTACGCAGGCCCCCCGGGACGAGGCAAGCGGCGGCGGGTCAGAGCGGCCGGGACAGCGTGGCGAAGCTGTCGCAGCGCACCGTCCGCGCGGCCTCCAGGATCCAGTAGGCGCACTGCACCACGGTCTCGCCGTCGTCGGTGCCGGGCACCGGGCCGTACCAGAGGTTCGGGAAGCCCGGCTCGCGGCGCACGCGCCGTCGTACGGGTCGTCGCAGCGG
This sequence comes from Mycobacteriales bacterium, assembly GCA_035714365.1. Taxonomy (GTDB): domain Bacteria; phylum Actinomycetota; class Actinomycetes; order BP-191; family BP-191; genus BP-191. Next base: position 7,799 of record DASTMB010000008.1, read on the forward strand.
GAGAAGATCCACGCCGTCACGGTCAGCCGCTGGTACTCGTCCGGCTGCTCCTGCGCGACCCACGCGTCCAGCCGGTCCAGGAACCCCTCGAGCGCCCAGGGCGGCCTACGGCGCACCCAGCCTCGCCCGGAGCTCGTCCAGGTCGTCGGGGCGTACCGGCTCGGCCAGCCGCTCACCCGCGCCGGCGAGCCAGGCGGCAACGGCCTCCGCGTCCGCGGCCGGCTCCTCGTCGTCGTCGTCGTCGCGGGCGGACGCGAAATACTCCCGGAGCCACTCCGGCTGGATCTTCGCGCTCGTGCGCGGGCGGCGGTCGCGGTCGGCCCGCTGCCACGGCGGCTCGGTGTGGGTGAGGCGTTCGAGGTCGTTGCCGCTGAGCCGGCCGTACCGGCTGACGACGTAGCCGACGGTGTTCAACGCCGCCTCGTCGAGCGGCGGCGCGTCGCCGGGGACGAGCCGCTCCTTCTCCTCGAACCAGAGCTGGCCGACGACCGGACCCATGTCCCACGCCGAGATCGACTCGCGGAACAGCGGCTCGCCGAAGGTCGCGAGGTGGTGCCCCTGGCAGTAGTACAGGAGCTTGTGCAGCTTCTTCGTCGGCAGGCCCGGGACGCGCTCGCGCAGGGCGGCGGCGACGGCGTGCGCGGACGTGGTCATGCTCCTGAGGATAGGAGGTCGGGGGCGGCGTGCCGGGGCGCGACGCACCGGGGGTGGATCGAACGTGTGTTCGAGTGTAGCACGGTGGGCGGGGCGCCGTAGAGTCCGCGCATGGCGCTGGACCGGCTGGACGCGGCGGCGGTACGCCGCTGGCTCGGCGCCGCGCGCCGCGACCTGGAGGCGCACCGGGCGGAGATCGACGAGCTCAACGTGTACCCGGTCCCGGACGGCGACACCGGCACCAACCTGGCGCTGACGATGGAGTCGGTGGCCGCCGCGCTGGCCGAGGCGGGCGACGACCTGGCGGCGGTCTGCGCGGCCGCCGCGCGGGGCGCGCTGCTCGGCGCGCGCGGCAACTCCGGCGTGATCCTCAGCCAGCTCCTGCGCGGCGCGGGCGAGGTGCTCGGCGCGACGGCGGGGGCGGACGGCGCGGACCTGCGCAAGGCGCTGCGGCGGGCGGCGGAGACGGCGTACGGCGCGGTCGCGACGCCGGTCGAGGGGACGATCCTCTCCGTCGCGAGGGCGGCGGCGGACGCGGCCGAGGCGGAGCCGTCGGGGACGCTGGCGGACGTCGTGACGGCGGCCGCGCGCGGTGCGGGGGAGGCGTTGCGGCGGACGCCGTCGCAGCTCGCGGCGCTGGCGCGGGCGGGCGTGGTGGACGCGGGCGGGCGCGGGCTCTGCGTGGTGCTCGACGCGCTGGTGCGGGTGGTCGGCGGGGCGGTCGCGGAGGAGGCGCCGGAGCCGCTGGTGCCGCGTTCGCGCAGCGCGCTCGCGGTGGCGCGGGAGGCGGGCAGCGACGAGTACGCGTACGAGGTGCAGTACCTGCTCGACGCGGCCGACGTGACGGCGTTGCGGGAACGCCTCGGCGCGCTCGGGGACTCCCTCGTCGTGGTGGGCGGCGACGGGCTGTGGAACGTCCACGTCCACGTCAACGACGTGGGCGCCGCGATCGAGGCGGGGGTCGAGGCGGGGCGGCCGCACCGGATCACGGTGACGCGGTTCGCGGACCAGACCGGGCAGGCAACGCCGTCCGCCGCGGGCGGGCGCGCGGTCGTCGCGGTGGTGCAGGGCGACGGGCTGGCCGAGCTGTACGAGGCGGCCGGCGCGGTCGTGGTGACGGGCGGGCCGAGCGCCTGCCCGTCGACGGGGATGCTGCTCGACGCGGTGCTCGCGACGGGCGCGGCCGAGGTCGTGCTGCTGCCCAACGACGGCAACGTCGCCGCCGCCGCGCTGCACGCCGCCGCGGAGGCGCGTGCGCAGGGGCGGGACGTGCACGTGGTGCCGACGCGGTCGCCGGTGCAGGGGCTCGCGGCGCTGGCGGTGGCGGACGCCGCGAAGGGGTTCGCGGACGACGCGATCGCGATGTCGGCGGCGGCGAGCGGCACCCGCTGGGCGGAGGTGACGACGGCGGTGCGCGACGCGCAGACGTCGGCCGGCGCCTGCCGCGCGGGCGACGTGCTGGGGCTGGTCGACGGCGACGTCGCGGTCATCGGCGCGGACCTGGCGGAGGTGGCGTACGACGTCCTCTCCCGGCTGCTCGGCGCGGGCGGCGAGCTGGTGACGATCGTCACCGGGGAGGGCTGCCCCGCCGGCCTCGGCGACGCGCTGGCGGAGCGCGTGGCGGCGGCGCACCCGCTGGTCGAGGCGGAGGTGCACACCGGAGGGCAGCCGCACTACCCCCTGCTCCTGGGCGTCGAGTGAGCGGCCTCGGCACCCGGCTCACCGACCTGGTCGGCGACCGGACGGCGAAGGTGCTGGCGTCGGCGCTCGACCTGCACACGACCGGCGACCTGCTGCGCCACTACCCCCGCCGCTACGCCGAACGCGGCCGGCTCACCGACCTGGGCGCGTTGCGCGTCGGCGACCACGTCACCGTCATGGCCGAGGTGCAGCGGTCCAACGCCCGCCCGATGCGGCAGCGGCGCGGCCAGCTCCTCGAGGTCGTGGTGGGGGACGGGCGGCGGTCGCTGACGCTGACGTTCTTCAACCAGCCGTGGCGGGAGCGGGAGCTGCGGCCGGGGCGGCAGGCGCTGTTCGCGGGGAAGGTGGGGGAGTTCCGCGGCAAGCGGCAGCTCGCCAACCCGGAGTACCAGCTCCTCGACGGCGACGAGACGGTCGACGTGGAGGAGTTCGCCGGGCGGCTGATCCCGGTCTACCCGGCCAGCGAGAAGATCGCCTCCTGGCAGATCGCGAAGTGCGTGCGGATCGTGCTGGACACGCTCGGCGAGGTCGAGGACCCGCTGCCCGAGGCGCTGCTGGACGCGCGGGACCTGATGCCGTTCGGGGACGCGCTGCGCGGCATCCACCGGCCCTCGTCGCAGGAGGAGCTGGCGGCCGCGCGCGAACGGCTGAAGTGGGACGAGGCGTTCGTGCTCCAGGTCGCTCTGGCGCAACGCCGCCGGCTCGCGCGGATGCAGCCGACGCCGCCGCGGGTGCGGGTGCCGGGCGGGCTGGTGGACGCGTTCGAGGCGGGGCTGCCGTTCGCGCTGACGGCCGGGCAGCACGAGGTGTCGGCGACGCTGGACCGCGACCTGGCCGAGCCGCACCCGATGCACCGGCTGCTCCAGGGCGAGGTCGGCTCCGGCAAGACGGTGGTCGCGCTGCGCGCGATGCTGACGGTGGTGGACGCGGGCGGGCAGGCGGCGTTGATGGCGCCGACGGAGGTGCTCGCGACGCAGCACGCGCGGGCGATCCGCGACCTGCTGGGGCCGCTGGGCATGGCGGGCGAGCTCGGCGGTGCGGACGTCGCGACGAAGGTGGTGCTGCTGACCGGCTCGACCGGCGCGGCGGCCCGGCGGGCGGCGCTCGCGGACGTGGCGTCCGGCGACGCGGGGATCGTGGTCGGAACGCACGCGCTGCTGGAGCCGGACGTGGCGTTCCGCGACCTGGGGCTGGTGGTGGTGGACGAGCAGCACCGGTTCGGCGTGGAGCAGCGGGACGTGCTGCGCGCCAAGGGTTCCCAGCCACCGCACGTGCTCGTCATGACGGCGACGCCGATCCCGCGCACGGTCGCGATGACCGTCTACGGCGACCTGGAGACGTCGACGCTGACCGAGCTGCCGGTGGGGCGTTCGCCGATCGCGACGCACGTGGTGCCGCCGGAGCGGCCGGCGTTCCTCGACCGGGCGTGGGCGAAGGTCCGCGAGGAGGTGACGGCGGGGCGGCAGGCGTTCGTCGTCTGCCCGCGCATCGGCGGCGACGAGGGCGACGACGGGCTGGAGCCGGTCGCCGCCGACGCCGAGGAACGCCGCCCGCCGCTGGCGGTGCTCGACGTGTTCCCGATGCTGCGCGAGGGCGAGCTGCGCGGCCTGCGCGTCGAGCTGCTGCACGGCCGGCTGCCGTCGGAGGCGAAGGACACGGTGATGCGGCGGTTCGCGGCCGGCGAGGTCGACGTGCTCGTCGCGACGACCGTCATCGAGGTGGGAGTCGACGTCCCCAACGCCACCGTGATGGTGGTGATGGACGCCGACAGGTTCGGCATCTCGCAGCTCCACCAGCTCCGCGGCCGCGTCGGCCGCGGCGCGCACGCCGCGACCTGCCTGCTCGTCACCGAGATGCCCGAGGGCACCGGCGCCCGCGAACGTCTCGACGCCGTCGCCGCGACCAACGACGGCTTCGTGCTCGCCAACCTCGACCTGGAGCAACGCCGCGAGGGCGACGTGCTCGGCACCACGCAGGCCGGGCGGCGGTCGCGGCTGCGGCTGCTGGAGCTGCTGCGGGACGGCGAGCTGATCCTCGCCGCGCGCGCCGAGGCGACCGCGCTGGTCGAGGACGACCCGGAGCTGGCGGCGTACCCGGTGCTGCGGGACGCGCTCGCCGAGATCGAGGCCGAGTACCTGGAGAAGGCGTAGATGCGCGTCGTCGCCGGCGCGGCGAAGGGACGGCCGCTCGCCGCGCCCCCTGGCCGTGACACCCGGCCCACCAGCGACCGCGCGCGCGAAGGGCTGTTCTCGACCCTGGAGTCGTTGCGCGGGCTGTCCTGGACTGGCGCGCGGGTGCTCGACCTCTACGCCGGCTCCGGCGCCGTCGGCCTGGAGGCGCTGTCGCGCGGCGCCGAGCAGGTGGTGCTCGTGGAGTCCGACGTCCGCGCCGCCGCCACCATCCGCCGCAACGCCGCCACCGTCGGCCTGCCCGGCGCGCGCGTCGTCGTGGACCGCGTCGAGCGGTACCTGGCCGGCGCGAGCGGGCTCGCGTTCGACGTGGTGTTCCTGGACCCGCCGTACGCCGTCTCCGACGAGATCGTGGCGCGCGTCCTCGCCGCCGCGCCGCTCGCCGGCGACGGCGTGCTGGCGGTGGAGCGTTCGGCGCGGTCGCCCGAGCCGGAGTGGCCGGAGGGGGTCGCGGCCGTGCGCGAGCGGCGTTATGGCGAGGGGGTCCTTTGGTACGGTCGCCGCGTGGAGCGCCCCGCGTGAGACGCGCCGTGTGCCCGGGGTCGTTCGACCCCGTCACCAACGGCCACCTCGACATCGTCGGCCGCGCCGCCGCGATCTACGACGAGGTCGTCGTCGCCGTGCTCGTCAACGAGAACAAGCGCGGGCTGTTCGACATCCCCGAACGCATCGAGCTGCTCCGCGAGGTCGTCGCCGAGTGGCCCAACGTCGTGGTCGACTCGTTCCACGGGCTGCTCGTCGACTTCTGCCGCGACCGCGACATCCCCGTCATCGTCAAGGGGCTGCGCGCCGTCTCCGACTTCGACTACGAGCTCCAGATGGCGCAGATGAACCACCGGCTCGCCGGCGTCGAGACGCTGTTCATGACGACCAACCCGCTGTACTCGTTCCTCTCGTCCAGCCTCGTCAAGGAGGTCGCGAAGTACGGTGGTGACGTGTCCGCGCTCGTCCCGGACGCCGTCGTACGCCGGCTGGCCGAGCGCCTGCCGTCCCGCTAGTACGGAGCCCCGCCATGGAAGCCCAGGCCAAGCTCGACCAGATCGTCGAGATGGTGGAGTCGGCGAAGTCGATGCCGCTGTCCGCGTCGGTCCTCGTCAACAAGACCGAGATGCTCACCCTGCTCGACGAGCTGCGCGCGACGCTGCCCGACGAGCTGCGCGAGGCGCAGTGGGTCATCAAGGACCGCGACGAGGTCATCGAGTCGGGCCGCAAGGAGGCCGACCGGATCATCGCCGACGCGAAGGCCGAGGCGCAGCGGCTGGTGTCGCGCACCGAGGTGATGCAGACCGCGACGCGCGAGGCGGAGGGGATCGTCGCGGACGCGAAGGAGAACGCCCGCCAGATGCGCCTCGAGGTCGAGGACTACGTCGACGCGAAGCTCGCCAACTTCGAGGTCGTGCTGCACAAGACGTTGGGTGCCGTCGAACGCGGCCGCGACAAGCTGCGCGGCCGCCACGAGATGGAGGAGCTTCGCGAGGGCGCTCTTCTTCCGGACGACCCGCTGCCGGGCTGACGTCCCGCTTGCGCCGGGCCGGGGCATCGGTGGCGCTAGTTCCGCCCGCTGCGCGGGCTCCCTCAGTCGCGCCACCGACGCCCCGGCCCGGCGCCTCCATCCCCCAGCCGCCTCCGGCCCCCACCTCCCCACCACGTGATCAATGCTGCGGTCCGTACGGGCTCCGGTAGCACGGTGCAGCGTTGATCACGGAGGGCGCGTTGGTCACCCGAGCGCGGGTCCGGTAGACTCACGCGTTGGTCTGTGCCACCTCCGAGACCGCCGTGCCCGAGAACAGGAAGCATCACTCCCGCCTAGACCCGCGCCTCCCCCTCGTGATCGACACTCGCGAGCTAGGACGGCGGCCAGGGTCGCAGCGGAAGGTGACGCTCGAGGTCCCGGCGCCCAGCGAGCTCGGAGTGGGCATGATCGGGATCCCTCCGGGTGCCCGGCTCGACCTCCGGCTGCGGCTCGAAGCCGTCATGGAGGGCGTCCTGGTGTCCGGAACGGTGTCCGGGCCGCTCGTGGGCGAGTGCGCGAGATGCCTGGACCCGATCGCCTCGTCGATCGAGGTCGACCTGCAAGAGCTGTACGCCTACCCCGAGTCGGACGCGACGGAGGACGAAGCGGAGCGCCTGGAGGGCGACCTGCTCGACCTCGAGCCCGCGCTCCGCGACGCCGTGGTCCTGGCGCTGCCGCTCACGCCGCTCTGCCGCGAGGACTGCGGGGGGCTGTGCGTGGTCTGCGGCGCCCGGCGCGACGACGTCGACTGCGGCCACGACGAGGCCCCGGTCGACGCGAGGTGGGCGGCGTTGAACGACCTGACCGTGTCCGACGAGGAGCAGGAGTAAGCCGTGGCGGTCCCCAAGCGCCGGATGTCGCGCAGCAACACCCGGTCGCGCCGTTCGCAGTGGAAGGCGTCGGTGCCGGCGTTCTCGACGTGCGGGCGGTGCAAGCAGGCGAAGCTGCCGCACGTGGCCTGCCCGACCTGCGGCTACTACAACGACCGCCAGGTCGTCGACGTCGGCTGACGGCGCGCGGGTGAGCGAAAGCCCCCGCGTGCGGATCGCCCTCGACCTGCTCGGGGGCGATGCCGCGCCGGACGCCGTCGTCGACGGCGCCCTGCTCGTAGCCGACGAACGGACCGGGATAGAGGTCCTGCTCGTCGGCCCCGAAGAGGTCGCCGCCGAAGCACTCGAGGCCCGCGGTGCCGCGGGCCGGTTCCGTACCGTCCACGCCGCGCAGGTCGTCGCGATGGACGAGGACCCCGCCCGCGCCGTGCGGGCGAAGCGCGACGCCACCGTGCGCGTCGCCGCGCGCCTGGTCCGCGACGGCGCGGCCGACGCGACCGTCTCCGCCGGCTCGACGGGGGCGGCGCTGGCGGCGGCGCTGTTCACGCTGGGCCGGCTGCCGGGGGTGACCCGCCCGGCGATCGCGGTCGTTGTCCCGGCCCTCCACGGCCCGGTGGTGCTGGTGGACGCCGGCGCCAACCCGGACGCGGGGCCGGACCTGCTGGCGCAGTTCGCGCTGGCGGGGGCGGCGTTCGCGCAGACCAGCCTCGGCATCGCGAGCCCCAGCGTCGGGCTGCTCAGCAACGGCACCGAGCCCGGCAAGGGCGACGAGACGCGCAAGGCGGCGTACGTGCTGCTGGCCGAGCTGCCGGTGGACTTCGCCGGCAACGTCGAGGGGCACGACGTGGCGCTCGGCGGCCGGGCGGACGTCGTGGTGACCGACGGGTTCACCGGCAACGTCCTGCTCAAGGGCATCGAGGGCGCGCTGGCGATGACCGGCGCGCCGTTGCCGGAACGGCTGGACCCGGAACGTCTCGGCGGCGCGGTGCTGCTCGGCGTCGACGGTGTGGCCGTGGTCGGGCACGGCTCGTCGTCCGCGCGGGCGGTCGCGTCGTGCGTGGGGGTGGCCGCGGACGCGGTGGAGCGCGGGCTGGTGCCGCGGCTGCGCGAGTCGCTCGGCGACCTCGTCGCGCGGCGGCGGGAGCGGGCGGGGCTGGCCCGGTGACGACGACGACGGGGGACGAGGTGCTCGCGATCGTGCGCGAGGCGGTCGTGACGGTGATGGAGGTCGACCCGGCGTCGGTGACGCGGGAGAGCCGGCTGGTCGAGGACCTGCGCTGCGACTCGCTCGCGCTGGTCGAGATCGCCGAGATCGTGGAGGAACGCCTCCCCGGCCTGACGATCGAGGACGCCGCGCTGGACGACATCCGCACCGTCGGCGAGGCCGTCGACTACGTGGCGAGCCGCACGTGAGCACCCCCGACCTGACGCCGCGGCGCACCGAGCTGGAGAAGTCGCTCGGGGTGACGATCCGCGACCGCGACCTGCTGCGCCGGGCGCTGACGCACCGGTCGTACGCCTACGAGCACGGCGGCCTCCCGACGAACGAGCGGCTGGAGTTCCTCGGCGACGCGGTGCTCTCGATCGTCGTCACGGACCACCTGTACACGTCGTACCCGGAGATGCCGGAGGGCCAGCTCGCGAAGCTGCGCGCCTCCGTCGTGAACATGAACGCCCTGGCCGACGTCGCGCGCGGCATCGGCGTGGGCGAGTGGCTGCTGCTCGGCCGCGGCGAGGAGTTCAGCGGCGGGCGGGACAAGGCGTCGATCCTGGCGGACACGTTCGAGGCGCTGCTCGGCACCGTCTACCTCGACCGCGGGCTGGCGACGGCCGGCAAGGTGATCCACAAGTTCTTCGACCCACTGATGGCGGACGCGGCGACGCGCGGCGCCAGCCTGGACTGGAAGACCAGCCTCCAGGAGCTGACGGCCGCGCGCGGGCTCGGCGTGCCGGAGTACGTCGTGACCGAGAGCGGGCCGGACCACGCGAAGCGGTTCGTGGCGCGGTCGGTCGTCGCCGGGATGGAGTGGGGGACCGGCGAGGGCCGCAGCAAGAAGGAGGCCGAGCAGAAGGCGGCCGAGGCGGCGTGGACGGCGCTGTCCGCGGACCCGGTCGCGGCCGACGCCGGCGACGAGGCGGTCGCCGGCGCGATCGAGTCGCTCGGCAACGAGCCGTAGTGCCGGAGCTGCCGGAGGTCGAGGTCGTCCGCCGCGGGCTGGAACGCGGCGTGGTCGGCCGCCGCATCGCGACCGTCGACGTGCACCACCCGCGGGCGGTGCGCCGGCACGAGGCGGGCGCGGCGGACTTCGCGGCGCTGCTCGAAGGCCGCCGGGTCGAGGACGCGCGGCGGCGCGGCAAGTACCTGTGGCTGCCGCTCGACTCCGGCGACGCGCTCACCGGCCACCTGGGCATGAGCGGGCAGCTCCTCGTGGTGCCGCCGGAGAAGCCGGTGGAGCCGCACCTGCGGGTGCGGTTCACGTTCGCCGACGGCGGGCGGGAGCTGCGGTTCGTGGACCAGCGGACGTTCGGCGGGCTGTTCGTCGTGGCTGGCGGCGCCGAGCTGCCGGGCCACATCGCGCACATCGCGCGCGACCCGCTGGACGCGGCGTTCGACGACGCGGCGTTCGCGGATGCGCTGCGGCGCAGGAGCACCGGCATCAAGCGGGCGCTGCTCGACCAGTCGTTGGTCTCCGGCGTCGGCAACATCTACGCCGACGAGTCGCTGTGGCGGGCGCGGCTGCACTACGACCGGCCGACGTCGTCGCTGCGGCGCCCCGACGTCGCCCGGCTGCTCGACGCGATCCGGACCGTGCTGAACGAGTCGCTGCGCGCGGGCGGCACCAGCTTCGACGCGCTGTACGTGTCGACGGAGGGCGTGAGCGGACTGTTCCAGCGGCGGCTGGAGGTCTACGGGCGGGAGGGCGAGCCGTGCTCCCGCTGCGGCGCGGCGATCCGCCGCGACCACTTCATGAACCGGTCGTCGTACTGGTGCCCGCGCTGCCAGCGCGCGCCACGACCGCGTCCGCCAGCGCCTCCGCGCCCGCCGTCGAGAAGCGCAGGAACAGCTGCGGCTCGGTGACCTCGAGCTCGATGAGCACCGGGTCGCCGGACGCGTCGCGGACGAGGTCGACGCGGGCGTAGAGCAGCGGCTCGCCGACGTGGGCGAGCACCCGCTCGGCCAGCGCGACCTCCTCGGGCGCGGCGTCGACCAGCCGCGCGTCGAAGCGTTCCTCCCCCTCGAACGACAGCGCCGGGTTGCGCCGGACCGCGTGCGTGAGCCGGCCCTCCACGAACAGCAGCGAACGCTCGCCGTACCCCTCCACCGAGTCGAGGTACGGCTGCACCATCACGGTGCCGTCGATGCGTTCGAGCAGCTCCTGGCCGGCCGGGTCGTCGCGGCGGCAGTGCAGCGTGTTCCGGGCGCCGGCCGAGATCGCCGGCTTCACGACCACGTCGTCCCACGGGACCTCCGCGAGCGACGCCGGCGACCACGCGGTCGGCACGACCGGGATGCCGGCCTCGGTGAGCTCGCGCAGGTACGTCTTGTCGGTGTTCCACTCCACGACGCCGGCCGGGTTGTGCAGCCGCGGCACCGTGTGCGCCCAGGCCACGAACGCGTCGCGGCGTTCGTGGTAGTCCCAGCACGACCGGATCACGACCAGGTCGAACGCCGCCCAGTCGACGGCCGGGTCGTCCCACACGGCGGGCACGGGGACGGCGTCGCGGGCGAGCAGCGCCGCCCGGAGCGGGTCGTCGTCGGTGTAGAGGTCGGGGAACTCCGCCGAGGTGGCCAGGCCGATGCGCACGGGACGCACCCTACGATCCGCCGGTGGACGTGCGGCTGACGGCGTGGGTGCGGGGGCGGGTGCAGGGCGTGGGGTTCCGCTGGTGGACCCGCGCGCGGGCGCTGGAGCTGGGCCTGGCCGGCTGGGCGGCGAACCTCGCCGACGGCCGCGTGGAGGTGGTCGCGGAGGGTCCGCGGGCGGCGTGCGAGCGGCTGCTGGCGGCGTTGCGCGGCGGTACGACACCGGGTCACGTGACCGGGGTGACGGAGCGGTGGAGCGACGCGAAGGGCGGCCTGTCCGGCTTCGCGGAAAGATGAGCGGAGTCGGCTCAACTGCCGTGACCTGCGCGTAACCTGGGGGTTGACCCCCGCCGGGGCGCGTGTCACCCTCATTGACAGACGGCGCGTCCGGTGTCACAAGCCCGGACCCGCGCCACACCCCCCGACAGGTGGAGGACGACACATCATGGCGAAGGCGCTCCTCGGTCACGTAGGCATCGGTCCCGACCTTCGCCTCGCGCAGGAGCTCCGCCGGCTCCAGCTCCGCGTGAAGGAGCTCGAGGCCGAGCTCGCCGAGGCTCGGGCGGCCCAGGAGCTCGAGGCGGCCATGCCGGACCTCACCAGCCTGGAGCAGCGCGAGCCGGCCTACAGTTAGCCCGTACCGCAGCCGAAGGGACGTCGCGTCGCGACGTCCCTTTCGCATGTCCGGGCGGTAGTGTCGGAGCCGGACTTCCCCACGTCCGCCCGCAAGGGACCCGTCCGTGCATCTGAAGAGCCTCACGCTCCGCGGCTTCAAGTCGTTCGCGACCGCGACGACGCTGAAGTTCGAGCCCGGCATCACCGCCGTCGTCGGCCCGAACGGCTCCGGCAAGAGCAACGTCGTCGACGCCATCGCCTGGGTCCTCGGCGAGCAGGGCGCCAAGGCGTTGCGCGGCGGCAAGATGGAGGACGTCATCTTCGCCGGCACGCCCGGGCGCCCGGCGCTCGGCCGCGCCGAGGTCGTGCTCACCATCGACAACAGCGACGGCGCCCTGCCGATCGACTACACCGAGGTGACGATCTCGCGGCTGATGTTCCGCAGCGGCGAGAGCGAGTACGCCATCAACGGCACGCCGTGCCGGCTGCTCGACGTGCAGGAGCTGCTCTCCGACAGCGGCATCGGCCGCGAGCTGCACGTCATCGTCGGCCAGGGCCAGCTCGACGCGGTGCTCGCGGCGCGGCCGGAGGAGCGCCGCGGCTTCATCGAGGAGGCCGCGGGCGTCCTCAAGCACCGCAAGCGCAAGGAGAAGGCGCTCCGCAAGCTCGACGCGATGCAGGCCAACCTCACCCGCCTCACCGACCTCACCGCCGAGCTGCGCCGCCAGCTCAAGCCGCTCGGCAAGCAGGCGGAGATCGCGCGGCGCGCGGCCGTGATCCAGGCCGAGCTGCGCGACATGCGGCTGCGGCTGCTCGCGGACGACCTGCTGGGGCTGCGTTCGGTGATGGCGGCCGAGCTGCGCGACGAGGAGGAGCTGCGGGCGCGGCGCACCGCCGTCGAGACCTCGCTCAACGCCGTCACCGCGCGCGAGGCGGAGCTGGAGGCGGCGCTCGCCGCCGACGCGCCGGCGCTGGCGCGGGCGCAGGAGACGTTCTACCGGCTGTCGTCGCTGCGCGAGCGCTTCCGCGGCACGGCCGAGCTGGCAGGCGAGCGGCACCGGCACCTGTCGACCGACCTGGAGGCCGAGGCGCGGCCCGGGCGTTCGGCGGAGGACCTGGAGGCCGAGGCCCGCACGGTGCGCGAGGAGGAGGCGCAGGTCCGCGAGGCGCTGGCCGCCGACCGCGACCGGCTCGCCGCCGCCGAGGAGGCGCGCGCCGCGCTGGAGCAGCGGCTGCGCGCCGAGGAGCAGGCGCTCGTCGCGACCGCCCGCGCGCAGGCCGACCGCCGCGAGGGGCTGGCCCGGCTGACCGGCCAGGTCAACGCGCTGCGCACCCGCGCGGCCGCCGCCGACGAGGAGATCGGCCGGCTCGCCGCCGCGCGCGAGGAGGCGCAGGCGCGGGCCGAGCGCGCGCGGGCGGAGTTCCTCGTCGTGCAGGAGCAGGTGATGCTCCTGGAGGGCGGCGAGAGCGGCCTGGACGCGACGTACGAGGCGGCCAACGCCGCGCTGACCGAGGCCACCATCCGCGTCGAGCAGCTCGTCGCGGAGGAGCGCGAGGCCGAGCGCGAGAAGTCGTTCTGGTCGGCGCGGCGCGAGGCGCTGGAGATGTCGTTGCTGCGCCGCGACGGCGCCGGCGCGCTGGTCGACGCCGCGCCCGCCGGCCTGCTCGGCACGGTCGCGGCGGTGCTGTCGGTGCGCCCGGGCTACGAGGTCGCGGTCGCGGCGGCGCTCGGCGCGCTCGCGGACGCCGTTGCCGTGGAGTCGCCGGAGGCGGCGGTCCGGGCGCTCGACCTGCTCAAGGCCGAGGACGCCGGCCGCGCCGCCCTGCTCGTCGGCGGTGCCGGGCGCTTCCCGGAAGCGGAGGCGACGGTTCCTTCGCACGACCCGCTTCCCGGAAGCGCGGAGTGGGTCCTCGACCTGGTGACGGCGCCGCCGCCGCTCGTGCCGGCCGTACGGCGGCTGCTCGGCGGGGTCGCGGTCGTCGCCGACCTGCCGGCGGCGCGCGCGCTGGTGGAGCAACGCCCCGACGTGACGGCGGTGACCGCGGACGGCGACCTGCTGTCGTCGTGGCGCGCGGTCGGCGGCGGTGCGTCCGCGCCGTCCCTGCTCGAGGTGCAGGCCGCCGCCGACGAGGCCGCCGAGAAGGTCGCCGAGGCGAGCATGGCCGCCGACCGGCTGCGGTTCGCGCTGTCGGCCGCGCGCGCCGACCTGGACCGGCTCCAGGTCGACCTCGACCGGGCGCTGGAGTCGTTGCACGAGAGCGACGCTCGGATGGCCGCCGTCGCCGAGCAGCTCGGCCTGCTCGGCTCGCAGCAGCGCGCCGCCACCGACGAGGCCGAACGCCTCGAACGCGCCCAGCGCGACGCCGAGACCGCCCGCGACCGCGACCTCGAGGGGCTCGCCGCGCTGGAGGCCCGGCTGGCCGAGGCGCAGGTCGCACCGCTCGACGTCGAGCCCGACACGACCGCGCGCGACGCCGCCGCGGCCGAGCTCCAGCAGGCACGCGCCGTCGAGGTCGAGGTCCGCCTCGGCGTCGTCGCGGGGGAGGAGCGCGCGCGGGCGCTGCGTTCGCGCGCCGAGGGTCTGGAACGCGGCGCCGCCGCCGAGCGCGCGTCCCGCGAACGCCTCGCCGCCCTGCGCGCCCGCCGCGCCCGCGGTGCCGTCGTCGCCGCCGAGGTCGCCGCCGCCGCGCGGGAGGCGCTGGCGCGGATCGAGGTGTCCATCGCCACCGCGAGCGCCGAGCGGGAGGCCGTCGAGGCGTCGCGGCGTGCGCGCGAGTCCGAGCTCGGCGAGGTCCGCACCCGCCGCCGCGAGCTGGCCGCCGAGCTGGAGGGGCTGACCGACGTCGCCCACCGGGACGAGGTCGCGCGGGCCGAGCAACGGCTGCGCATCGAGGCGCTGGAGGCCAAGGCCGCCGAGGAGTACGGCATCGACGCCGACTCGCTCGTCGCCGACTACGGCCCCGACAACGAGGTCCCGCCACCGGGCGACGCGGAGGACCCGACGCCGGCGCCGTACGACCGCGCCACCGTCGAACGCCGCGCCGCCGCCGCCGACCGCCAGCTCGCGCTGCTCGGCAAGGTCAACCCGCTCGCGCTGGAGGAGTTCTCCGCGCTGGAGGAGCGGCACGCGTACCTGTCCAACCAGCTCGAGGACCTCAAGGACACCCGCCGCGACCTGCTGACGGTCGTCAAGGAGGTCGACGACCGGATCCACGAGGTGTTCCGCAGCGCGTTCGAGGACACGGCGCGGGAGTTCGAGCACGTGTTCTCGGTCTTGTTCCCCGGTGGTGAAGGCAAGCTGATCCTGACGGACCCGGACGACCTGCTCACCACCGGCATCGAGGTCGAGGCGCGCCCGCCGGGCAAGAAGGTCAAGCGGCTGTCGCTGCTCTCCGGCGGAGAGCGCTCGCTCACCGCGCTCGCGCTGCTGTTCGCGATCTTCCGCGCGCGGCCTTCGCCGTTCTACCTGCTGGACGAGGTCGAGGCGGCGCTGGACGACCGCAACCTCGGCCGGCTGCTCGACATGGTCGAGGAGTTCCGGGGTACCTCGCAGATCGTCATCGTCACCCACCAGAAGCGGACGATGGAGATCGCCGACTCGCTGTACGGCGTGAGCATGCGCGGCGACGGCATCAGCAACGTCATCTCCCAGCGCCTCCGCGAACCGGAAGAAGCCCGTGCTTGAGCTGATCATCGCGATCGCCGCGCTGGCGGTCGTTGCCGTCGTCGGTCTCGTCGCCACCCGCTCGCGCTCGCGGCGCGCCCTGCCGCCCGCGCCGGCGCGCCCCGAGATCCTGCCGGGCGTCGGCGACGACGCGTCCGAGCCGACGCCGGAGCCACGCCGTTCGGTCGACGTGCTGGAGCTGCCGGAGACCACGGTCCCGCCGCCGCAGGTCGAGACCGCGCCGGTCGTCCCCGAGCCGGCGGAGCTCGAGGTCCCCGAGCCGACGGCCGGGCGGCTGGTCCGGCTCCGGTCGCGGCTGTCGCGGTCGCAGAACGTCCTCGGCCGCGGCCTGCTCGCCCTCCTCGCGTCGGACAAGCTGGACGACGACACGTGGGACGAGGTCGAGACGACGCTGCTGTCGGCGGACGTCGGCGTCGCGGCGTCGCTGGAGATCGTGGAGGCGCTGCGGACGCGCACCAAGGTGCTCGGCACGCGGTCGCCGGACGAGCTGCGCACGCTGCTGCGCGAGGAGCTGCTGACCGCGATCGGCGACGTCGACCGGTCGCTGCGCACCCTGCCGCACGACGACCGCCCCGCGGTCGTGCTCGTCGTCGGCGTCAACGGCACCGGCAAGACCACCACCTGCGGCAAGCTCGCCCGCGTCCTCGTCGCGGACGGGCGTTCGGTGGTGCTGGGGGCGGCCGACACGTTCCGCGCGGCCGCCGCCGACCAGCTCGCCACCTGGGCCGGGCGGGTCGGCGCGGAGGTCGTGCGCGGCCCGGAGGGCGGCGACCCGGCGGCGGTGGCGTTCGACGCCGTCAAGACCGGTGCCGAACGCCGCTCCGACTGCGTGCTCATCGACACCGCCGGCCGGCTGCACACCAAGACCGGCCTGATGGACGAGCTGTCGAAGATCAAGCGCGTCGCCGAGAAGCTCGGCTCGATCGACGAGGTGCTGCTCGTCCTCGACGCGACCACCGGCCAGAACGGCGTCGTCCAGGCCAAGCAGTTCGCCGCCGCCGTCGACGTGACCGGCGTGGTGCTGACCAAGCTCGACGGCACCGCGAAGGGCGGCATCGTCGTCGCCGTGCAGCGCGAGCTCGGCATCCCCGTGAAGCTGATCGGGCTGGGGGAGGGGCCGGACGACCTGGCGCCGTTCGACCCGGGTCAGTTCGTCGACGCGCTGCTTGACGGCTGACGGTCAGGCGTAGCTGGTCGACAGCGTGCAGGTCGCGAACGGCGTGTCGTTCCAGCGCACGAACTTCTCCATCGCGGTGCCCCGGTCCGGGTCGACCCACGATGCGTCCCAGAGCCAGTCCGCGCTCGGGACGCCGTTGACGTCGGTGACGCTCGCGCAGAGGTAGAGGTCCGGGTCGCCGGCCACCGAGAACGAGACATGGGTGGGTGGGACGGCCATACCGAGCGACGACTGCGCGCCGGCGAGGCGGGTGGCGTAGCGGTACGCGGGCGAGGGCTCGTTCCCGGCCGGTGCGCCGGTGAAGTCGTAGCTGCCGGTGAGCTGGACCCAGCAGCGCAGGGTGCCGGTGCCGCCGACGGTGCTCGGCGAGACCGCGCCGCTGAGGAACCCCGAGAACGTCGTCACGCCACCCGTGCTCGACGTCGCGCTGACGTCGTACGAGCAGCCTCCGGGCGACGCGGTGATCCGGCTGGTGGCGTGGGCCGGCAGTGCGGTGGTGAGCAGCAGCAGCGGGACGAGGAGCCGGGTCGCAGGGCGCATCGCAGCCTCCTGGGTGTAGGGGGCGCCACCGTAAGGGCGGCGGCGCCCCGCGTCCACGGGCCTCCGGCGTCCGGGGTCAGGCGGGCAGGCCGGCGAGGAGGAGCTCCAGCCGGTCGTGGTTGATCGTCAGGCCCTGCGTCATGCCGACACCGAGCGCCCGCTCGCGCGCCTCCGCCGACGCGAAGCGGATCGTCTGCGTCAACGCCGTCCGCCCACCCACGGCCTCGAACGTCACCGTCACCTCCATCGCCGCCCAGTCGCCGCCCCACGACTCCGTGCTGACCAGGCGCGCGGGCGGCTCGACCTCGCGGTAGTCCTGGGTGACCTCCATCGTGTCGCCGTTGTCGTGCCGCCAGGCGACGCGGGCCCGGCCGCCGGGGCGCAGGTCGATCTCGCAGGCGGTCATCGTCCAGCCCTCCGGGCCGAGCAGCCAGTGCGGCAGGTGCTCCGGGCTGGTCCAGACCTCGAACAGCAGCTCGCGCGGCGCGTCGAAGGTGCGGCTCAGGACGACGTCGGTGTCGTTCGGCATCGTGATCTCGGTGCTCATCGTTCTCCCTGGAGGTCGTGGAGGTAGGCGTCCAGCCGCGTGAAGCTGTCGTCCCAGAAGCGGCGGAACCCCTCCGCCCACTCGGTCACCTCGCGCAACGGCGTCGCGTCGAGGCGGCGGGGCCGCCACTGCGCGTCGCGGCCCTGGCTGACGAGGCCGGCGCGTTCGAGCACGCGGAGGTGCTTGGACACGGCCGGACCGGACATCGCGAACGGCGCCGCGAGCTCCTTCACCGTCGCCGGCCCGTCGGCGAGCCGCGCGAGGATCGCGCGCCGCGTGGGGTCGGCGAGGGCGGCGAAGGTGAGGCTCAGGGGGTCGTCGGCCACGTCGTATCCAACCGTTCGGTTATCTAACCGATTGGTTTTCTACGCCTCTGGTGCGGCCGGTGTCAACCGTCGTCGCGGCGGGCCCTGCGGTCGAGGTGGCGGGCCAGCTCGGAACGCCGCGGTCGCACGGTCGCGGGCACGTCGTCGTCGTCGCGGCCGCGCGGCACCTGCGACACGGCGAGCGCGAGCGCGGCCAGCAGCGGGAACCGCGTCGAGTGCCACACCGGCGCGAACGGCTGCGCGTCGTGGACGACGCGGATCGCCGCCTCCCCGCCCGCGCCGACGAACGCCGCCACCGCGGCGGCCACGGGCAGCCCGACGCGCCGGCGCTCCGGGCGCGGCTCGTCGTCGGGTCCCCAGGTGGTGGCCACGCCCGACCAACGACCGGCGGCGCGGCCGGTGACGGGCCTTCGTTAGGCTGACCTCGTGTTCGACACCCTGTCCGACCGGCTGGACGCCGTCTTCACGAAGCTGCGCGGCAAGGGCCGCCTCTCCGAGGAGGACGTCGCCGCGACGCTGCGCGAGATCCGCATCGCGCTGCTCGAGGCCGACGTCGCCGTGCCGGTGGTCAAGGCGTTCACGGCGGCGGTGAAGGAACGCGCCACCGGCGCCGAGGTGTCGCAGAGCCTCAACCCCGCGCAGCAGGTCATCAAGATCGTCAACGAGGAGCTGGTCGCGATCCTCGGCGGCGAGACGCGGCTGCTTCGGTTCGCCAAGCAGCCGCCGACCGTCATCCTGCTCGCCGGCCTCCAGGGCGCGGGCAAGACGACCGCGGCGGGGAAGTTCGGCAAGTGGCTGAAGTCGAAGGGCCACGCGCCGCTGCTCGTCGCCTGCGACCTCCAGCGCCCCAACGCCGTCGACCAGCTCGAGGTCGTCGGCAAGCAGGCCGACGTGTCGGTCTTCGCGCCCGAACGCGGCGCCTCCGGCGTGCACGGCGACGGCAAGCCCGTCGGCGACCCGGTGAAGGTCGCGCGCGACGGCGTCGAGCACGCCACCCGGCTCGGCTACGACGTCGTCGTGGTCGACACC
This sequence comes from Mycobacteriales bacterium, assembly GCA_035714365.1. GTDB lineage: Bacteria > Actinomycetota > Actinomycetes > BP-191 > BP-191 > BP-191. The sequence goes on from DASTMB010000008.1 coordinate 26,411, forward strand.
GCCGGCCGGCTCGGCGTCGACGCCGAGATGATGCAGCAGGCCATCGACATCCGCGACGCCGTCCAGCCGGACGAGGTGCTGTTCGTCGTCGACGCCATGATCGGCCAGGACGCCGTCACCACGGCGCGGGCGTTCGAGGACGGGGTCGGCTTCTCCGGCGTCGTCCTCACCAAGCTCGACGGCGACGCCCGCGGCGGCGCCGCGCTGTCCATCGCGCAGGTGTGCGGGCGGCCGATCATGTTCGCGTCGACCGGCGAGAAGCTCGCCGACTTCGACGTGTTCCACCCCGAGCGGATGGCCTCGCGCATCCTCGGCATGGGCGACGTGCTGACGTTGATCGAGCAGGCCGAGCAGCACTTCGACCAGCAGCAGGCCCAGGCCATGGCCGAGAAGGTGCTGGGCGGCGACGACTTCACACTCGAGGACTTCCTCGACCAGATGCTCCAGATCAAGAAGATGGGCCCGATCGGCAACCTCCTCGGCATGCTGCCCGGGATGGGCCAGATCAAGGAGCAGATCAACTCCATCGACGACCGCGACCTGGACCGGGTGGCCGCGATCATCCGTTCGATGACCCCCGCCGAACGCCGCGACCCCAAGATCATCAACGGCTCCCGCCGCCTGCGCATCGCCAAGGGCTCCGGCGTGAAGGTCAACGAGGTCAACCAGCTCGTGGACCGCTTCTTCGAGGCCCGCAAGATGATGAAGTCGCTCGGCGGCTCGATGGGCCTCGGCGGCGCCCGGCGCGGCAAGAAGGGGAAGAAGGGCAAGCGCGGCGGGCTGCCCCGGCTGCCCGCCGGCATGGACCTCGGCGCGTTGCGGGACGGCGGCGCCCTCCCGCCCGGCCTCGACCTCCCGCCCGGCTTCGGCCAGCCGCCCGCCGGGAAGTAGGCGACCGCTACCGCTCTACTCGGGCATGACGACAACGGCGTCCTCGTCCGCTCCGCAGTTCGTGGCGACGTACTCCTCGACGGCGTCGTCCGATCCGGTGAACGTGCCGTCGATGGTGCAGCCCGGGAGCGCATCGCGGTAGTTCTGCGATACGTGGTCCACCCGGTCCACGACGGACACAGTCGCTCCGCCCCGCATCGTCGTGGCGAGCAGGAAACGCGCCACCAGATCACCCGGAGGCAGCGAGTAGCCCATGCAGATCACGCGGTCCGCCGCACCGAGCGCCTGTGCCGCGAGGCGCCACTGTCCACGAACGGTCTCGTGTCGGAAGAAGCTGCTCTTGGCGGCGGTCGGCGGCACGATCAGCGGCACCTTGTCCATCGCCGCCGCCATGCTGACGTCGCCGTAGTCGAACCACGAGCGGCCGATGCCGAGGTCGTACAGGGTCTCGCCGGCGAAGTCGGAACGTCCGGAGTAGAGCCAGTTCAGCGACCCGTGCAGCTTGAGCAGCCGAAGCGTGTCGACGGGGCCGCTGCCCAACGCCGCACCGTAGCGGGCGTTGATCGGCGTGAACGGGATCGGGTAGAGCTGGCTCTGGTCGACGTAGTTGTCACTGCCGCCGTACGCCGAACGCACGACGACAGATGCCAGGTACGCCGCTTCGACGAGAACGTCGTAGTTGAAGGTGATGACCGTCGCTCGCTCGCGGTGCCAGTACCGGACCAGTGACAGGAGCCAGTCGCACGGGGGCGTCTCTCGCGCGCGCCGCGTCCGCTCGTCCAGCACGTCACGCAACGTCGTCGCGACGTGGAGGAAGTCCGCTCGGTTGCGCGCGTTCTGGTACTCGGGCAGCCACGGCTGTTCGTCGGCGAGGTAGGAGAGCCAACGCTCGAAGTCCTCGACCGGCAGGTTCTCGAACGACGCGGGGCGGCGGTCTCCCAGCCGGTCGAGCACGTCACCACCGAGTTCGCGCAGTACCGGCATCGCGTCGTGGACCGCCTTCGAGAACCCGGCACCCAGCACGTAGACGTCGTTGGCCATGCGCTCGATCCTCCCGCCCGCTCGGGTCGAGCGCGCTGTGTGGCAGACTAGGGGGCTGAACGACCGCCGGGCGGCGGCCCCTCTACCCGCTCCCGGCGTTCCCGCACGACCCGATCCGGCGGACCCCACCCGCTCGGCGACGGCGACCCAACGCGATCCAAGGAGCACAGCAGCTCGTGGCAACGAAGATCCGCCTCATGCGCCTCGGCAAGATGCGCGCACCGCACTACCGCGTCGTCGTCACCGACAGCCGCACCAAGCGTGACGGCCGTTCGATCGAGACCATCGGGAAGTACCACCCGAAGGAGGAGCCGTCGTTCATCGAGATCGACGGCGAGCGCGCGCTGCACTGGCTGCGCGTCGGCGCCCAGCCGACGGAGGCCGTCGAGGCGCTGCTCAAGGTCACCGGCACCTGGCAGGAGTTCAAGGGCCTGCCCGCGCCGCCGCCGATGCGGGTCAAGGAGCCGAAGGCCGACAAGAAGGCCGTCTTCGACGCCGCCGCGAAGGCGGGCATGAGCGACGAGCCGGCTGAGAAGCCCGCGAAGAAGGCGCCGAAGAAGGTGGACGAGGCGGCGCAGGCCGGCACCGAGCCGACCGCCGACCAGCAGGCGGCGGCCGCCGCCGAGGCCGGCGAGACGCAGGCCGAGGCCCGCGAGTCGCAGCCGGAGACCACCGAGGGCGCCGCGGCCGAGACGGCCGCGGAGACGCAGGCGACCGAGGCAGGGGAGTAGGTGGCCGCGGCGCACGTCGACGCGGCCCTCCAGCACCTGGTCATGGGCATCGTCGAGAACCCCGACGACGTCCAGGTCAGCACGCGGACCGGCCGGCGCGGCACGACGCTGGAGATCCGCGTCCACCCGGAGGACCTCGGCAAGGTCATCGGCCGCAACGGCCGCACGGCCAAGGCGCTGCGGGCCGTCGTGGCGGGGATCGCCGGCAAGGGCATCCGCGTGGACGTCGTCGACACCGACGAGGTCCGCTAGCCGGTGGACCTCGTCGTGGGGCGGATCGGCCATGCCCACGGCATCAAGGGCGAGGTCAGCGTCGAGGTCCGCACCGACGACCCCGACCGCCGCTACGCCGCGGGCTCGGTCCTCGCGACCGACCCGCCCGAACGCGGCCCGCTCACCGTCGTGGGCACCCGCGCGCACCACGGGCGGCTGCTCGTGCGGTTCGACGGGATCAACGACCGCAACGCCGCCGAGGCGCTGCGCGGCACGCTGCTCGTCGTCGACTCGGCCTCGGTGGGCGAGACCGAGCCGGACGAGTGGTGGGACCACGACCTCGTCGGCCTGCGCGCGGTGACGAAGGGTGGCGTCGACCTGGGCGCGGTGGCCGACGTGGTGCACGTGCCGGGGCCGCCGTTGCTGTCGATCGTGGACGGCGACGGGCGCGAGGTGCTGGTGCCGTTCGTGGCGGCGATCGTGCCGGAGGTCGACGTGCCGGGCGGGCGGCTGGTGGTGGACCCGCCGCCGGGGCTGCTCGACCTGGCCGAGGAGTAGCCGTGCGCGTCGATGTCGTGACGATCTTCCCGGAGTTCTTCGGGCCGCTCGACGTCTCGCTGCTCGGCAAGGCCCGCGAACGCGGCCTGGTCGACGTCCGCGTCCACGACCTGCGCAAGCAGACCTCGGACGTGCACCGGACGGTGGACGACGCGCCGTTCGGCGGCGGTCCGGGCATGGTGATGAAGCCGGAGCCCTGGTACGCGGCGTTCGAGGAGATCCTGGCCGGAGGCGGCCCGGCCGAACGCCCCCGCGTCGTCGTCCCCACCCCGTCCGGGCGGCTGCTCACCCAGGCGCTGGTCGAGGAGCTCGCCGCCGAGCCGTGGCTGGCGATCGCCTGCGGCCGGTACGAGGGCATCGACCGGCGGGTGGTCGACCGCTGGGCCGACGACGAGGTCAGCCTCGGCGACTACGTCCTCGCCGGCGGCGAGGTCGCCGCGCTGGTGCTCGTGGAGGCCGTCACCCGGCTGCTCCCGGGCGTCGTCGGCAACGCCGAGTCGGTCGCCGACGACTCGCACACGACCGGCCTGCTGGAGGGGCCGGTCTACACCCGGCCCGCCTCCTACGACGGCCGCGAGGTGCCGGCGGTGCTGCTCTCCGGCGACCACGGCGCGATCGCCCGGTGGCGCCGCGACGAGGCGCTGCGCCGGACGGCGGCGCTGCGGCCCGAGCTGCTCGCCCGCGCCGGGCTCGACGCCCGCGACCGCGCGGTCCTCGCCGAGCTCGACCTCCCGTTTCCGCTGCCGCCCCCGGCTGTGGCAGACTAGGCGGCTGCACGCGCTCGTTGCGTGCCGTTGCCCCATGCACGCACGCCGCGCGGCCCCGCCGCGCGCCTGGTGAAAGCGACCGACGATGAACACCCTGGACAGCCTGGACGCCGCGAGCCTGCGGTCCGACATCCCCGACTTCCGCCCGGGTGACACCGTCAAGGTCGGCGTCCGCGTCGTCGAGGGCAACCGGGAGCGCACCCAGGTCTTCCAGGGCGTCGTGATCCGGCGGCAGGGCGGCGGCATCCGCGAGACGTTCACCGTGCGGAAGGTGAGCTTCGGCGTCGGCGTCGAGCGCACGTTCCCGGTGCACAGCCCGATCCTCGGCAGCATCGACATCGTCACCCGCGGCGACGTGCGGCGCGCCAAGCTCTACTACCTCCGCGACCTGCGCGGCAAGGCCGCCAAGATCAAGGAGAAGCGCGAGACCGTCCAGAAGTGAGCGACGAGGCGGCGGCCGCCCCCGCCGGCGACGACGCCCCGGCCGAGGACGCGCCGAAGAAGAAGAAGCACGAGGGATCGTTCCTGCGGGAGCTGCCGTTCCTGCTGCTCATCGCGTTCGTGCTCGCGCTGATCATCAAGGCGTTCCTCGTCCAGGCGTTCTTCATCCCGTCCGGCTCGATGGAGCAGACGCTGCACGGCTGCACCGGCTGCCGCGGCGACCGGGTGCTCGTCAACAAGCTCGTCTACCGCTTCCGCGAGCCGCACCGCGGCGAGATCGTCGTCTTCAACGGCCTCGACTCGTTCCAGCCCGAGGTCGTCGTGCCGCCGCCGCGCAACGCGTTCGACTCGTTCCGGCGCAAGTTCTCCAGCCTGGTCGGCCTCGGCGCGCCCGGCGAGAAGGACTTCATCAAGCGGGTCATCGGCCTGCCCGGCGACACCGTCGCCTGCTGCACCAACGGCAACGTCACCGTCAACGGTCGCGAGCTGCACGAGCCGTACCTGTTCGAGGACGACCACCAGGCGTTCGGGCCGGTGCTCGTGCCCGACGGGAAGCTGTTCGTCATGGGCGACCACCGCGGCCGCTCCTCCGACTCCCGGATCAACGGCGCCGTCCCCGTCGACAAGGTCGTCGGGCGGGCGTTCGTCGTGATCTGGCCGCCGAGCCGCGCGAAGGGGCTGCGCGTGCCCGGCGAGATCGAGCACTCCGGCGTGCCGAAGGCCGCGCTCGGGCTGCCCGCGCCGCCGTGGTCGGTGGCCGCGCTGCCGCCCGTCGGCGGGCTGGCGCTGGCGCTGCCGGTGACGGCCGGGCGCCGCCGGGTGCGCCGCCGCCGCGCCGCGCGCCGCCCCGCCGCCTGAGCGCGGTGCCGCGCGCACCGCTGGTCCGGGTGCTGCTCGTCGACCACGCGTACCGCGTCCTGCTGCTGCACCTCGCTGACGGCCCCCGCACCTGGTGGGCGCCGCCCGGCGTCGTCGCCGGCCGCCGCGAGCCGGCCGCCGGCGCGGCGCTGCGGGCGTTGCGCGAGGAGTGCGGGATCGACCGCGGCGTCCGGGTGGGCCCGTGCGTCTGGGTCCGCCCCGCGCGGCCGCTGCGCCGCGCCGAACGCACCCACGTGGCCTGGCTGGACGACCCGGCCGCGCCGAGCGCCGAGGCGCCGCACGCGACCGCGGCACGGCTCGGCGAGCGCTGGTGGACGCTGGACGAGCTGGCCCGCGCGGAGGAGACGTTCGCGCCGCGCGCGCTCCCGGCGCTCGCGCCGGTCGTCGTCCGCGGCGAGTACGGCCCCGCGCCGGTCGAGGTGCGCTAGCCGGTACGGCGGCGCCGCCGGACCGCCACCGCCGCCAGCGCGAGCAGCCCCGCCGCCGCCGGGAACGCCAGGTCCGCGCCGGTCGCCGCCAGCCCCGACCCGTTGCCGTTGCCGCTGCCGGAGCCGCCGCGCGAGCCGGTGGTGGAGCCGGTGCCGCCGGTCGAGCCGCCGGAGCCGCCCTTCGCCGGCCCGGTGCCGAGCACGAGCGGGGCGCCACCGGTCTGCCGCACGAACGCCGGCAGCGACACCGCGCCGGGGCGGCGGGTGTCCGAGTAGCCGGCGTAGAGCATCCCGGTGTTGTCGACGTCGACGCTGAAGTAGTCGCCGAGCCGGCGGTCGGTCAGCGTCGCCTGGCAGGTGGTGCCGCCCTGGCAGATCGTGCCGGTGTGGATCGGGTCCGGCGTCATCACGGCGGTGGTGAACGACGGCGTCCTGCCGCCCGCGCAGCCGAGGCCGGTGACGGTCTCCGCGCCGACGATCCGCCAGCCGTGGGAGCCGGGCGTCTCGGCGTCCTGGCTCGGCAGCGCGACGTCCGCCTCGAGCCAGGCGATGCCGACCCGCCCGTCGTCGCCGACGCCGATCCACGGCCAGATGTCGGTCTTGTCGTCGGTGTCGACGCGGATCGGCTTCGCCCAGTGGCGGCCGGCGTCGGTCGAGTACGAGTAGTAGACGCCGGCGTCGCGGTCGCCCTCGCCGCTCTCGTCCCACGTGATGTAGAGGTTGCCGTGCGGGTCGAGGTCGAACGCCGGCCAGTGCGCGAGCATCCGCACGCCGCTCGCGACGACGTGGGTGTCCGGCTTCACCTGCGTGCGGAAGTCCTGCGTGCGGGCGTCGCGGAACGCCGCGATCGACAGCTCGCCGCCGCCGTAGTGGGCCTCGTAGACGGTGCCGTTGCGCTTGTCGACGCGGATGTCGCCGAGGCCGCCCGGGTCCTTGAAGCCCGGCGTCCACGTCTTCCCGCCGTCGGTGGACTTGTACATCGTGTGGCCGCTGTTGACCTTGTACTCGTCGATGGTCGACGACGACACGGCGCCGCCGGGGCCGGTCGGGTTGCTGACCATGTAGACGACGTCCTTCGTGTCGCCCTCGGTCCACTGGCGGTCGGTGAAGATGTTCGAGGTCGGGTTCTGCAGGGTGTAGCTGCGGCCCTTGTCGGTCGACTTCGAGACGGCGACGTTGACCAGGTTGATCTCGGAGACGTAGACGCTGCCGGCCGTGTCGAAGGCGAACTCCGGGTCGGAGAAGCCGGTCGCCGGCGCGTTGTCCGGGGGCAGGGTGCGGTCGACGTAGGTCCACTCGCCGCCGTTGCTGGTGGAGTACCAGTAGTAGGTCTGGCCGTTGTAGTTCTCGCCGAACGCCGCCGTCCCCAGCGCCGCCGCCTCCGGCGTGTAGAAGTGCGTGGACCCGGCGTGCGCGCCGTAGAGCAGCGTCCCGTCCGGGTAGGTGAACACGATCGGCTCGCCGCCCGCCCGCGTCTCGTCCACGTACTTCGGCGGCGCGAACGTCATCGGCGGCGGCTTCGGGCACGTCGACGTCGCGGCGGCGGGGCCGGCGACGGCGGCGCCGGTGGCGGCCGTGACGACGGCCAGGCCGGCGAGGGCGTAGGGGAGGGGGCGGCGCGCGGTCATGGCGGCTCCTCTGAGGGGCGCTTCGTAACGCACTGCCCGCTTCGCCGCCGCGCCAACCGTCCCCTGCCGGGGCCGCGCAGTCGTTATCGTGGCGACGTGCCGCCGATGTCCGTCACCGACCTGCGCCGGGAGGCCGGGCTCTGGGCGTTCGAGCGGGCGCTGCGCCGCCGCGGCTTCCTGCGCGTGGCGGGCGCGGACGAGGCCGGGCGGGGCGCGTTCGCCGGCCCGCTGGCCGCCGCCGCCGTGATCCTCCCGGAGGGCAAGCGCGGCCGGGTGCCCGGCCTCGCCGACTCGAAGCTGCTCACCCACGCCGCCCGCGAGGCCTGCTACGCCGAGATCGTCGACCGTGCCGTCGCCTGGTCGGTCGTCGTCGCCTCCTGCGACGAGATCGACGCCGTCGGCCTGCACCGCTGCAACGTGCTCGCCCTGCGCCGGGCACTGTGGGCGTTGCAACCGAGGCCCGACTACGTGCTCACCGACGGGTTCCCGGTCGGCGGGCTCGGCGTGCCGGGGCTGGCGATGTGGAAGGGCGACTCGGTCGCCGCCTGCATCGCCGCCGCGTCCGTGATCGCGAAGGTGACGCGGGACCGGCTGATGATCGAGATGCACGACGAGTTCCCGCACTACGGGTTCGCCCAGCACAAGGGGTACGCGACGCCGGAGCACCGCGCGGCCCTGCGCGCGCACGGGCCGTGCCCGCAGCACCGGCTGTCGTTCAACGGGGTCGGCCTCGACGCCGTAGGGGATGATGGGCTCGTGGACGCCGCCGTGGGAGAGCTGCTGTGAGTGCCGAGGATCTCGAGAAGTACGAGACCGAGATGGAGCTCCAGCTCTATCGCGAGTACCGGGACATCGTGCGGCAGTTCACCTACGTCGTGGAGACCGAGCGCCGCTTCTACCTCGCCAACGCCGTCGACCTCCAGGTGCGCAACGCCGACGGCGAAGTCTTCTTCGAGATCACCATGCAGGACGCGTGGGTGTGGGACATGTACCGGCCGGCGCGGTTCGTGAAGAACGTGCGCGTGGTGACGTTCAAGGACGTCAACGTCGAGGAGCTCGAGAAGGTCGATGGGCTTTAACGCGACCCGCCGCTACCGCGGCCCGGCGACGGTCGACATCGCGATCCTCGTGGCGGGCGTGGTGGTGCTCGGCGGGCTGCTGCTGTGGGGGTTCCTGGGCTGACGTGGGTGGGTACGTGCCTCGCAGGAGGTAGCCACCATGAGCGTGAGCCCGGAGACCGACCCGGACGGCGTCGACCGTCCCACCGACAGCGACGTGCACGAGAACGTCCGCGACTCCGCCGAGGGCGTCGAGGAGGCCCCGGTGTCCGGCGCGGGCGCCGAGCCGTCCCCCGGCATCATCGGCAACGGCGGGATGACGGACCCCCGCTACATCGCGCAGCGATGAGCACCGACCCAGACGTGGTCGAGCCGGGGCGGATGCAGGGCGAGGCCGCCCCCGCCGCCGCGAACCAGCGCACGACCGAGCCGGTGCCGCCCGCGGCGCAGCAGGACGTCCCCGGCGAGGGGTCGCGCGCCGACTACGGCTACGGCACGTCCACCGGCCCCGGGCCGCGCGAGGGCGCGCTCGGCGGTCGCGGTGGTGCGGGCGGCGGCGTCGCGGCGCCGGCGTTCTCGCACGCGCCGGAAGGCCGTTCACCGGAGGCGTCGCGGCCGGAGCCGTCGGGCGCGGGCGACCACGCGCAGGGGCCGCACGATCCCGGCCGGATCGAGGCCGACCTGCCCGGGGAGGCGTCCCGGGTGCCGGGCGTGCAGGGCGTCTCGCCCGACCCGTTCGCGGTGGACACCGCGTCGGGCGCGGCCCGCGTGCAGTCCGCGGCGGCATCCGGCGGGGCCGACTCGGGCGGCGATGCGAAGGGCGTTCCCGTCCCGTCGGAGACGCCCGCGGAGGGCACCTCCGAGGCCGCGGAGCCGGTCGACGGCGTCCGCATCACGGCCGTCGCGCGCGAGGGGCTGGCCGACGGCGAGCCCGACAACCGCGCTCCGTCCACAGGCGTTTTCTAGCGTCCACAGATTGGCCCCCGCCCCTCTTGCGCGGGGCCGCGCGTCCCTAGCGTCGTCCCGGTCGGAATCGGACCGGGGAGGCGCGGGTGCGGGCGAAGGACGCGGTAGGGCTGTTCGGCGAGCGGGTCGCCGTACGACATCTCGAGGACGCCGGCTACGCCGTCCTCTCCCGCAACTGGCGCTGCCCCGCCGGTGAGATCGACGTCGTCGCGATCCGCGGCGGCGTGGTGGTCTTCGCCGAGGTCAAGACGCGGCGTTCGGAGGCGTACGGGCCGCCGGCGCTCGCCGTGACCCGGAAGAAGGCGGCGCGGGTGCGCGCGGCCGCCGTCGACTGGCTGTCGCAGCACCTGCTGCACGACACGCCCGTGCGCTTCGACGTCGTCGCCGTGCGCATCCCGCGCACCGGCGCGGCCGAGGTCGAGCACATCGAGGGCGCGTTCTGATGGGGCTCGGGCGGGCGCTGTCGATCGGCCTGGTCGGGCTCGACGGCCACGTGGTCGAGGTCGAGGCGGACCTGGCGGCGGGGCTGCCGGCGTTCGTGCTGATCGGGCTGCCCGACGCGACGATGCAGGAGGCGCGCGACCGGGTCCGCGCCGCCGTCGTCAACTCCGGCTGCGCCTGGCCGCAGCGGCGGATCACGCTCGCGCTGTCGCCGGCCGCGCTGCCGAAGCGGGGGAGCGCGTTCGACCTCGCGATGGCCGTCGCCGTGCTCGCCGCCAGCGAGTCGGTGCCTCCCGCCGCCGTCGAGGGGCTGGTGCTGCTCGGTGAGCTGTCGCTCGACGGCCGGGTGCGCCCGGTGCCCGGCGTGCTGCCGGCGGCGTTCGCCGCGTGGCGGGCGGGGGTGCGGCGGCTCGTCGTGCCCGCCGCCAACGTCGCCGAGGCGGCGCTGGTGCCGGACGTCGAGGTGCTCGGGTTCGCCGACCTGGCCGGGCTGCTCGCGTACCTGCGCGGCGAGGCCGCGGCTCTGGTGCGGCCGGGGGAGGCGCCCGCGGTCGCCGGGCCGGACGACGCGGTCGCCGGGCCGGACCTCGCCGACGTGCTCGGGCAGGACCACGCCCGCCGCTGCCTGGAGGTCGCCGCGGCCGGCGGGCACCACGTGTTCCTCCTCGGCCCGCCCGGCGCAGGCAAGACGATGCTCGCGGAACGCCTCCCCACGATCCTGCCCCGCCTCGGCGACGACGCGGCGTTGGAGGTCTCCGCGATCCACTCCGTCGCCGGCACGCTGCCGCCGGACGCGCCGCTCGTGACCGTGCCGCCGTTCCGGGCGCCGCACCACAGCGCGTCGCTGCCCGCGCTGATCGGCGGCGGCAGCGGCGTCGCCCGGCCTGGCGAGGTGTCGCTGGCGCACCGGGGGGTGCTGTTCCTCGACGAGGCGCCGGAGTTCGCGACCGGTCACCTCGACGCGTTGCGGCAGCCGCTGGAGTCCGGCCACGTCACGCTCGCCCGCGCCGGCGGCGTCGCGCGGTACCCGGCGCGGTTCACGCTCGTGCTCGCCGCCAACCCCTGCCCCTGCTCGACCGCCGGCCAGAAGGACCGCGACTGCACCTGCCCGGCGGGCGTGCGGCGGCGGTACCTGGGGCGGCTGTCCGGGCCGTTGCTCGACCGCGTCGACATCCGCGTCGAGGTCGCCTCGGCCACCCGCGTCGAGCTCACCGCCGGGCCGGGGGAGCCGAGCGCCGCCGTGCGCGACCGCGTGCTCGCCGCGCGCGAGCGCATGGCGCACCGCTACCGCGGCCTGCCGTGGACCGCCAACGCCGACGTCCCCGGCCGCGAGCTGCGCCGCCGCTGGCCGCTCGCCGCCGACGCCCTCGCGCCCGCGCACGCCGCCGTCGACACCGGGCGGCTCAGCGCGCGCGGCCTCGACCGCGTCGTCCGCGTCGCCTGGACCCTCGCCGACCTGGAAGGCCGGGCCGCGCCCGGCGCCTCGCACGTCCGCCGTGCCGTCTCGCTCCGGAAGGGAACCACCCCATGACCGCTGACCTCGCCCTCGCGCCCGGCGCCGCCGCCGCCGGCGCCTCCCCGGAACGCCGCCTCGCCTGCGCCGCGCTCTCCCGCGCCGTCGCGCCGGACGACCGGCACTTCCGCGCGCTCTACCCGCGGTACACGCCGGAGGAGGCGTGGGCGCGGCTCGTCGCGGGCGACGCGCCGCCCGAGCTGGTGGCCGCCACCCGCCGCGCCGTCGCCGCCGCCGACCCGCAGCGCGACCTCGATGCCGTCGCGGCCCTCGGCGGCCGCCTCGTCTGCCCGGGCGACGCCGACTGGCCTGAAGCGCTGGACGACCTCCGCGACCGGGTGCCGGTCGCGCTGTGGGTGCGCGGCGGGGCGCCGCTCGCCGCGGCCACGGAGCGTTCGGTGGCGATCGTCGGGAGCCGGGCGGCGACGCCGTATGGCAACCTCGTCGCCGCCGAGCTCGCCGTCGAGCTCGGCGAGCGCGGGTGGGCGGTCGTGTCCGGCGGCGCGTACGGCATCGACGCCGCCGCCCATCGCGGTGCCCTCGCGGCCGGCGCGCCGACCGTCGCCGTCCTCGCGTGCGGCGTGGACGTGTCGTACCCCTCGGGCAACCGCCGCCTCTTCGACGACGTCGCGGCCGCCGGGCTGCTCGTCAGCGAGTGGCCGCCGGGGGCGTCGCCGACGCGGCTGCGGTTCCTCTGGCGGAACCGCGTCATCGCCGCCCTCGCCCGCGGCACCGTCGTCGTGGAGATGGGCCACCGCAGTGGCGCCCGCCGTACCTGCTCCGAGGCCTCCTCGCTCGGCCGGCACGTCATGGCCGTGCCCGGGCCGGTGACCTCCGCCGTCTCGGTGGGCTGCCACACGCTGCTGCGGCAGGGCGTGCCGTGCGTCACCAGCGCCGCCGAGGTGCTCGAGCTGGTCGGGCGGCTGGGCGAGGACGTCGCGCCCGTGCCGCCGGACGCGGCGACCCGGCGCGACCGGATCAGCCGGGACGCGCAGCGGGTGCTCGACGCGCTGGACCCGCTGGAGTTCCTCACCGCCGAGCAGGTCGCCGCCGAGGCGCAGCAGGACCAGTCGGCGACCGAGGTGCTGCTCGACGCGCTCTGCGACCACGACCTCGTCGTGTGCAGCGCCGGACGGTACCGGCTCGGCCCGGCGGCGTTGGAGGGGGTGCGCCGCTCGGCGTGAGCGGACCGGCCGCGGCGGGGGTGCCGCGGACCCTGAACGGCGGCCGGGGGCGTGGCGCCTTGCATTCGGGCGGTGGGCGACCGAATGTCGGGCCATGCCCGCCCCCGGCCGTCCCGCCGCGCCCGCGCGCGGCGGCGCCGCGCCCGCGAGCGCGGCCGCCGGCGACGAGGGCGGCGCGAGTGCCGCCGGGGCCGGGGCACGCGGCCCGGCCGCCGCACGCGCCGCGGGTGCCGCGACCGGGGCCACCGCGCGCGGCGCGGGTCGCCCCGCGGGGGGCGCCGCCGGGACAGCCGCGGCGGGGGCAGCCGACGCCGGCGAGGTGCTGCCGGAGCGGCTGGCGGACGCGCTGGCGGCGTTCCGCCGCCACCTCGCGACCGAACGCGGCCTGTCCCCCCACACGGTCGCCGCCTACTCCGTCGACATCGCCGGCCTGCTCCGGCACGTCGCCCGGCTCGGCGCGGAGTCGCTGGACGACGTCGACGCGACGGCGTTGCGGAGCTGGCTGGCCCGCCAGCGGGCGGGCGGGTACGCGCGGACGACGCTGGCGCGGCGTTCGTCGGCGACGCGGGTGTTCTTCGCGTTCGCGGTGCGGCGCGGGCTCGCCGGCCGCGACCCCGCCGCGGGCCTCGCCACCCCCAAGACCGACCGGCGCCTCCCGCGCGTGCTCACCAAGGCCGAGGCCGGTGCGCTGCTCGACCTGCCGCCCGAGGACGGGCCGGAGGGGGTGCGCGACCGGGCGGTGCTGGAGCTGCTCTACGCCACCGGCATCCGCGTCGGCGAGCTCTGCGGGCTCGACGTCGACGACCTGGACACCGGCCGCCGCGTGGTGCGCGTGCTCGGCAAGGGCGCGAAGGAGCGGACCGTCCCGTACGGCGTCCCCGCGGCGCGCGCGCTGGACGCCTGGCTGCGGACGGCGCGGCCGATGCTGGCGGTCGCCGGGTCCGGCGCGGCGCTGTTCCTGGGGGTGCGCGGGCGGCGGATCGACCCGCGAACGGTACGCCGGCTCGTCCATGGGTACCTGAGCGAGGTCGGGCCGGACCTCGGCCCGCACGGCCTGCGCCACTCGGCCGCGACCCACCTGCTGGAAGGAGGAGCTGACCTGAGAAGCGTCCAGGAGCTCCTCGGGCACGCTACGCTCGGTACAACACAGATATACACGCACGTCTCCGCCGACCGACTGAAGGCTTCCTATGAGCAGGCCCACCCCCGAGCCTGACGACGCGAGCGCGTCGGGTACGACCGTGACGTCGTCGCGCCGCCGGGGCGGAGCCGCGGGGGGAGCCGTCGACCTCGACCGCCAGGAGGTCGAGAACGCGATCGCCGAGCTGTGGCGCGAGTTCAAGGACAGCGGTGACCCGGCGCTGCGCGAGCGGCTGATCCTGCACTACTCGCCGCTCGTGAAGTACGTCGCCGGCCGCGTCGGCGTCGGCCTCCCGCCGAACATCGAGCAGGCCGACCTGGTGTCGTACGGCATCTTCGGCCTCATCGACGCGATCGAGAAGTTCGACCTGAGCCGCGCGATCAAGTTCGAGACGTACGCGATCAGCCGGATCAAGGGCGCCATCATCGACGAGCTGCGCGCGATCGACTGGATCCCGCGTTCCGTCCGGTACAAGGCGCGCGAGGTCGAGAAGGCGTACGCGGCGCTGGAGACGAAGCTGTTCCGCACGCCGACCGAGGCCGAGGTCGCCGCCGAGCTGAACATCTCCCTCGAGGACCTGCACACGATCTTCAGCCAGGTGTCGTTCGTCAACGTCGTCGCCCTGGACGAGCTGCTCAACGTCGGCGGGGAGCGCGGCGACAAGCTCTCGCTGGTCGACACGCTCGAGGACACCAAGGCCGAGGACCCGGTCATGGCGTTCGAGACCGAGGAGACGAAGTACCTCCTCGCGAAGGCCATCAACACGCTGCCCGAGCGCGAGAAGATCGTCGTGACGCTCTACTACTACGAGGGCCTGACGCTCGCGGAGATCGGCCAGGTGCTCGGCGTCACCGAGAGCCGCATCTGCCAGATGCACACCAAGGCCGTGCTCCAGCTCCGCGGCAAGCTCGCCGACCAGCGCGACTGACCGCTCCTCACCACCCGGTCCACGGCGCCAGCTCGCGGCCGTCCGCGTCGTACGCCGTCAGCGAACGCCCGTTGTGGTGCGCCGGCACGAACCCGGCGAACACCGGCCACCGCGACCCCGGCAGGTCGTAGCGGGTCAGCTCCACCACCGGACCGTCGGCCGTCGGCTGGTGCGTCACCCGCACGGCCTTCTCGGGCGCGAACACGTACACGTACGGCGTCCCGGCGACCTCGCCGACGCCGAGCATGGCCGGCTCGTTCGGGGCGGGTGTGGCCAGCGAGCTGCCACCGGCCGGGCGTCCCGCGGCGTCGACCACGGCGAGCGCGATCGACTCGACCGGTCCGGCGCCGGCGTAGAGGCGGTACCGCCAGCCGTCGCGCGTCCCCTCGGCGACGGTCACCGTCCCGGGCACCGGGTGGAGCACGTCGAACGGCTCGTACGTCAGCGTGCCGCCCGGCCCGTGCAGCGACAGCAGGCGGCCGTCGGTGGCCCAGTCGACGACGCCGCGGGTCACCGCGCCGAACGCCGCCTGCACCTCGGCGGCTTCGCCGTGGCAGGCCATGTCGGTGGAGACGCGGCTGCCGGTGCCGAAGTCGACGTGCGTCCCGTCGACGCGTGCCTGCCCGCCCGTGCCGTTGCAGGCGGTGGCGGTGAACTCGGTCCCGTCGCGCAGGTACAGCGTTGACGAGACCCGCACCGGCACCGGCGCGTGCCCGGGCAGCGTGTACTCGACCAGCCGCCACTCGCTGTTGACGAGCGTGACCGGCTCGGGCGCCGCCGTGTGCCCCGCCTGCACGGCATTCCCGGTGCCGCACGCGGCGGCGGAGAGGGCGAGCAGGACGGGGAGCCACGGGCGCGCGGTCATGCCTGTTGGGACGCTCCGGCGCGGGCGCGGGTTCCGCCGCGCGGCGCGGCGAGCGCCCCGCGTCCTCACCAGCCGGTCCATGGCTCCAGCTCGTGCCCGGCCGCGTCGTACGCGGTCAGCGACTTGCCGCTGTGGTGCGCCGAGACGAACCCGCCGAAGATCGACAGCGGCGACCCGGGAACGGGGTACCGCGTCAGCTCCACCCGCGGCCCCTGCGCGGTCGCGTCGTGCGTCATGCGCACCGCCCCCTCCGGCCCGAACACGAACACGTACTCCGCGCCGGCGATCGTCGCGGTGGCGAGCATCCCGGACTCGTCCGGCGCGGGCGCGCCCAGCCCGCCCCCGCCGTCCGGCCGGCCCTCCGGGTCGACCGCCGCCAGGTTGACGTAGCGGACGGGACTGCCCACCGCGTAGAGGCGGTAGTGCCAGCCGTCACGGTCGCCTTCGACGACGGTGACCGTGCCCGGCTCCGGGTGCAGCACGTCGTACGGCTCGAACGTCAGCGTCCCCCACGGAGCCGTCAGCACCAGCCGGGCGCCGTCGAGGTGCCAGGCGACGGCGCCGCGGGCGAGCGACGTGAACGCCTCCTGCGTCGCGAGCTCCTCGCCGTTGCACGCGACGTCGCTCTCGTCCTGCCCGCCGTCGCCGAAGTCGATCGTGCCGTCGCCGACGCGCGCCGGGCCCCGGAAGTCGTTGCACGCGTTCAACGAGTACGTCTCGCCGTCCCGCAGGTACAGCAGCACGTCCGGGGCGGCCGGCACGGCGGCCCCGGACGCGGGCGCACGGGAGACCAGCCGCCACTCGGAGTGGACGAGCGCGTCGCGGCCGGCCGGGGTGGCCGAGGCGGACGGCGGCGCGCCACCGGACGCGACCGGCTCGCCGCAGGCGGCGCAGCCGAGCGCGAGGACGGCGGCCGCGGCGAACCCGGCGGCTGGGCGTGGACGCATGGCCCCTCCGACGGTACGCGCGAGGGGGTGTCGCGGGGAGGGGGGTCACGGCGGGTCGCGGGACTGGCCGCCGCGCGAGCGCGGGGTGACCGCGCCGGCCGCCAGCGCGCCGGCCGCCAGCGCCCCGGCCGCGAGCGGCACCCCCGGACCACGCGACGCGCGGCCGGAGCGGCCGCGGCCGGCGACGACCGGCACCGGCCCGGCCGCCCCGACGCCGGGTGGGACGGGCGCCGGCGCGGGTGGCGCGGCGCCCGCCGGAACGGCCGGCGCGCCGGCGGCGAGCGGCGCGGGCCACGGGGCGGCGGGCGCGGGCGAGACCGGCAGCAGCCGGCTCGGACCGCGCCGCAGCAACGACAGCGGGTCGAGGTACGTGTCGCCGCGCAGCAGCCCCCAGTGCAGCAACGCCTCCCCGGGACCGGCCGGACCCGCGTGGCCGCCGCGCAGGACGCCGACCGGCTCGCCCGCGCGCACCCGCTCGCCGGCGCCGACGGTCGCGACGACCGGCTCGTACGTCGTCCGCATCCCGCCGTGCGTGACCGCGACGACGCCGCGACCCGCGATTACGCCGGCGAACGTCACCTCGCCCGCGCCGGCGGCGATCACGACCGCCCCCGCCGGCGCGGCCAGGTCGACGCCGCGGTGGCCCGGCCCCCAGCGCGTCCGCGGCGGCTCGAACGCCCTGCGGACCGCGAGCGGCCCGGCCAGCGGCGGCACCCAGCCGCCGGCAGCGGCGCGAGCGGGGCAGCCGAGCAGGACCGCCACGACGAGACCGAGCAGCGCGGCGAACGACGGCATGGGCAGCACCTCCTGCCCACGACCCTGCCGTCAGCAGCCGGGGGAGGCCACGGGCGCGACCGGATCTGTGGACGGCGCCCGGGAGCCTGTGGACGCAGGTGCCGCAGCCGTAGCCCACAGCCGCAACCCGCAGCCGCAACCCGCAGCCGCAACCGCGGCCGGCGCTCGACGCGACGCTCAGCCGCTCGGCGGCGACGAGACGTTCGGGAACGTCCGCAGCCGGAACACCCCGCCGGACCAGTAGACGTTGTCGTGCTTCCACGACTTCGGGCAGCAGTTGGGGGAGCCGTCGGAGTAGTCGGCCTCGTACGTCGAGATGTACCCCTTGGTGCGCACGTAGATCTGCGCGTGGCTGCCCTCGGGGTGGTGCGCGGCGAGCTTCGGGCCGGCCGTGCCGGAGCGCCAGGTGACGACGTCGTAGCCGGCGAGCGTGCCGGAGCCGCGGAACGTCACGACGACGACGAGCGAGTCGCGGACCTGCCCGGTGAGCGAGCCGGTGCGGACGGAAACCTCGGCCCAGGTGCCGGGGTCGCCGAAGCCGGCGTAGACGAGCGAGTCGGAGCCGTTCGCGAGGCGCCGGTAGAGGCGGACGGTGAGCCGCGGCTCGTCGGCGCCGGGGAGCTTGTGCTGCTCGCGCCCCGTGATCCAGGTGGCGACGCCGCCGGCCATGGACACGACGCCGCACTCGACGTCGTCGAGGTCGGGGTCGTGGACGGCGCAGCCGTTCTCGGGGTCGGGCTGGGTGAGGTTCTCGTCCTCGGACGCCTCGAGGTACGCGCCCTTCGCGGTGAGGACGACACCGGGAGCGACGGTCGGCTTCGGCGAGGGCGTGGGAGACGGCGTCGGCGTGGCCGGCTTCGAGGCCGAGGGGGACGGCGTGGGCTTCGGCGGCACCGTCGGCTTCGGCTTCGCGGTCGGCGTCACCGACGCGGTGACCGGCGCCGACGACGGCGCGGCGGCCGGCTCGCCGTCCCCCTTGCAGCCGGTGACCAGCAGCCCGAGCGCGACGACGGCCGCCCCGATCCGCAACGACATCTGCGTACCCTCCCGACGATCCGGCGGACGACCCCCCGTGCGCCGCCCCGCACCGTACCGTCGGCGGTGCCCGCACGGGAGTGACCGCGCCGCCGCCCGCTCACGGCGTCCGGTACACTTCCTCCCGGCGGCTCCGGCAACGGGGCCGACCTCGCATGTCCGCGCCCCGCCCCTGGCGGGGAGGCGCCTCGGTCCGGACCCGTCCGGCACGCGCCCACGGCGGGCATCAGGGCGGCGCGCAACCCGCGCGTCGCGACGAACCGAGCGGAGCCCTGCGCCCACGGCGCCAGGGCGCGGAAGGGCGTGTGCGGCCATGGCCGTCGTCACGATGAAGCAGCTCCTGGAGAGCGGCGTCCACTTCGGGCACCAGACCAAGCGGTGGAACCCGAAGATGAAGCGCTACATCTTCACCGAGCGCAACGGCATCTACATCATCGACCTCCAGCAGACGCTGTCGTACATCGACCGCGCCTACGAGTTCGTGCGCGAGACGGTCGCCCACGGCGGCACGATCCTGTTCATCGGGACCAAGAAGCAGGCGCAGGAGGCCATCGAGAAGGAGGCCACCCGCGTCGGCATGCCGTACGTCAAGGAGCGCTGGCTCGGCGGCATGCTCACGAACTTCCAGACCGTCTACAAGCGGCTCCAGCGCCTCAAGGAGCTCGAGATGATCGAGCAGACCGGCGGCGCGAACGTCATGACCAAGAAGGAGAACCTGGTCCTGACCCGCGAGAAGGCGAAGCTGGAGCGCACCCTCGGCGGCATCCGCGACATGCAGCGGACCCCGAGCGCGGTGTGGGTCATCGACACGAAGAAGGAGCACATCGCCGTCGGCGAGGCGCGCAAGCTCGGCATCCCGGTCGTCGCGATCCTCGACACCAACTGCGACCCGGACGAGGTCGACTTCCCGATCCCGGGCAACGACGACGCGATTCGCTCGGCGACGCTGCTCACCCGCGTCGTGGCCGACGCGGTGGCGGAGGGCCTGATGGCCCGCGCCTCCGCCAACAGCAACGCCGGCCGCGGCGACGACAAGCCGAACCGCGACGGCCAGCTCGCCACCGACGAGCCGCTCGCCGACTGGGAGCTCGAGCTGCTCAAGACCGGGCAGCAGGCCGACGCGGCCCCGCCGGCGACCGCCGACACGCCCGCCGCCCCGGCCGCCGAGGCCGCCCCCGCCGAGGCGCCCGCCGCCGAGGCCGCCCCCGCGGAGGCCGCGCCGGCCGCCGAGGCCACGCCGCAGGCGCCGGACGCCGACGCGGCCGCGCAGGGCGACGGCACCCCCTCCTAGACCTTCCGTTCCGACCACCGATAGGACCCCGATGGCCGAGATCACCGCTGCCGACGTCAAGCGCCTCCGCGAGGCGACGGGCGCCGGGATGATGGACTGCAAGAAGGCGCTGGCCGACACCGACGGCGACTTCGACGCCGCGGTCGACCTGCTCCGTACCAAGGGCATGGCCAAGGCCGCGAAGCGCGGCGCCGAGCGCACCGCCTCGAACGGCCTCGTCGCCGCCTCCGAGGGCGCGCTCATCGAGCTCGCCTGCGAGACCGACTTCGTCGCGAAGAACGAGCAGTTCCAGCAGCTCGCCGCCGACATCGCCGCGCACGCGGCGGCGTCCGGCATCGGCGACGTGGAGAAGCTGCTCGGCGAGACGCTGAAGGACGGCCGCAGCGTCAGCGACAACATCGAGAGCCTCAACGCCGTCATCGGCGAGAAGATCGAGCTGCGCCGGGCCGTGTACTTCGACGGCCAGGTCGCCTCCTACATGCACCGCCGGGCGAGCGACCTGCCGCCGCAGGTGGGCGTGCTGGTGGAGTTCGAGGGCGACGACCTCGCGGCGGCGCGCGGCGCGGCGATGCAGGTCGCGGCGATGCGCGCGCAGTACGTCACGCGCGAGGAGATCCCGGCCGAGGACATCGAGCGCGAACGCCGCGTGGCCGAGGCGACCGCCCGCGAGGAGGGCAAGCCCGACGCGGCGCTGCCGAAGATCGTCGAGGGGCGGGTGAACGGCTTCTACAAGGAGGTCGTGCTCACCGAGCAGGCGTCGGTCCAGGACGGCAAGAAGACCGTGAAGCAGCTCCTGGAGGAGGCCGGCGTGACCGTCAAGCGGTTCGTCCGCTTCGAGGTCGGGCAGGCCTGACCGCAGCGTTCCGCAACGACCGAGGAGGCGACGTGACCCACCCCCAGAGCGAGGAGGGCACGTCGCCTCGTTGGTCCCGGGTGCTGCTGAAGATCTCGGGCGAGGCGTTCGCGGGGTCGGAGCCGCTCGGCATCGACCCGAACGTCGTCGCCTCCGTCGCGCGGCAGATCTGCGCGGTGCGCGACGTGCAGGTCGCGGTGGTCGTCGGCGGCGGCAACATGTTCCGCGGCGCGGCGCTGGAGAAGGCGGGCATGGACCGGCCGCGCGCCGACTACATGGGCATGCTCGCGACGGTCATCAACTGCCTCGCGCTCCAGGACGCGCTGGAGAACCGCGGCATGGAGACGCGGGTGCAGACCGCGATCCAGATGGGCCAGATCGCCGAGCCGTACATCCCGCGCAAGGCGATCCGGCACCTGGAGAAGGGCCGGGTCGTCATCTTCGGCGCAGGCATGGGCGCGCCGTACTTCTCGACCGACACGACCGCCGCGCAGCGTGCGCTGGAGGTCGGCGCGGAGGCGGTGCTCAAGGCGACGCAGGTGGACGGCGTCTACGACGCCGACCCGCGCACCAACGCCGACGCCGTGAAGTTCGACTCGCTCGACTACGCCGAGGTCATCGCCCGGGGCCTCAAGGTGATGGACACCACCGCGATCAGCCTCTGCATGGACAACAAGCTGCCGATCGTGGTCTTCGACCTCATGACGGAGGGCAACATCGGCCGCGCCGTCCGGGGTGAGAAGATCGGTACGGTCGTCTGCCCGACCGACCCCTCCTGAACGCCGCAGCGAAAGGGCCGCCGTGATCGACGACACCCTCCTCGAGTCCGAGGAGAAGATGGACAAGGCCGTCACGGTCTGCCGCGAGGAGCTCGGCACGATCCGGACCGGGCGCGCGACGCCGGCCATGTTCTCCAAGATCACCGCCGAGTTCTACGGCACGCCGACGCCGCTGTCGCAGATGGCGTCGATCACCGTGCCGGAGCCGCGGATGGCCGTCGTGAAGCCGTACGACAAGTCCTCGCTCGGCGCGATCGAGAAGGCGATCCGCGACAGCGACCTCGGCGTCAACCCGACCAACGACGGCACGCTGATCCGCATCGTGCTCCCGCAGCTCACCGAGGAGCGGCGCAAGGACCTGATCAAGGTCGCGCGGCACAAGGCGGAGGAGGGCCGGGTGGCGATCCGTTCGGTACGCCGCCACGGCAAGGACGCGCTGGACCGGCTGGCCCGCGACGGCGAGGCCGGCGAGGACGACGTGCGCCGTGCCGAGAAGGAGCTCGACGAGCTGACGCACCGCTACATCGCGCACGTCGACGACGCGCTGAAGAACAAGGAGGCGGAGCTGCTCGAGGTCTGACGGCCTCCCGCGCTCCGCTGCCATGTCCGTCGCCGAGGTCCCGAGCCCGGCCGAGGTCCCCGACGTCGGCGAGCCGCCGCAGCCGCGCCGGGCCGGCCGCAACCTGCCCGCCGCGATCGCGGTCGGCCTGTTCCTCGGCGCGCTGATCCTCGTCACGCTGTTCACCAGGCGGCCGGCGTTCGTGGCGCTGGCGACGGTGGCGATCGCGTACGGCACCTGGGAGCTCTGCCGCGCGCTGGAGCAGTCCGGCGCGCACGCCGCCCGCACGCCGCTGGTGCTCGGCGGCGCCGTGACGATGGTGGCGGCGTACGCGCGGGGCACTACGGCGTTGCTGTTCGGGCTGGTCGTGACCTGCCTCGCCTGCCTCGCCTGGCGGCTGCCGGAGGGCGTGCCCGGGTACCTGCGGGACTGGACGACGAGCGTGTTCGTGGCGGCGTACGTGCCGTTCCTCGCGGGGTTCGCGATGCTGATGACCGCGCCGGCGAACGGCCCCGCGCGGATCGTGTCGTTCATCGCGACGACGGTGTGCAGCGACGTCGGCGGCTACACCGCGGGCGTGCTGCGCGGACGCCACCCGATGGCGCCGTCGGTGAGCCCGAAGAAGACGTGGGAGGGGCTCGCGGGCAGCGCGCTCGCCTGCACCGCCGGCGGCGTCGCGCTCGTCTCCACGATCATGGAGATCGCCTGGTGGCAGGGCGCGCTGTTCGGCCTCGCGGTCGCCGCCGCGGCCACGCTCGGCGACCTCGGCGAGTCGCTCGTCAAGCGCGACGTCGGCATCAAGGACATGGGCCACCTGCTGCCCGGCCACGGCGGGCTGATGGACCGGCTCGACTCGCTGCTCATCGTCGCGCCGGTCGCGTGGCTGCTGCTGACCGCGTGGTCGGGATGACCTCGCTCCCGCTCGTCTTCGACGCGCCGCGGCGCGGGAAGCCGCCGCGCCACCTCGCCGACCTGCCGCCCGCGGAACGCCGCGCGGCCGTGGCGGCGCTGGGGGAGAAGCCGTTCCGCGCCGACCAGCTCGCCCGCTGGTACTTCAAGGGCGCCTCGACCGACCCGGAGTCGATGACCGACCTGCCGGCGGCGACGCGCGACGCGCTCGTGGGGGCGTTGCTGCCGCCGCTGCTCACGCCGGTGCGCCACGTCGAGGCGGACCGCGGCGCGACGCGGAAGACGTTGTGGCGGCTGCACGACGGGGCGCTGGTCGAGTCGGTGCTGATGCGCTACCCGGACCGCAACACCGTCTGCGTCTCCTCGCAGGCCGGCTGCGGCATGGCCTGCCCGTTCTGCGCGACCGGCCAGGGCGGGCTCACCCGCAACCTGTCCGCCGCCGAGGTCGTCGACCAGGTCGTGTCGGCGCAACGCGCCCTCGCCGCCGGCGAGCTTCCCGGCGGCCCCGGCCGCGTCTCCAACGTCGTGTTCATGGGCATGGGCGAGCCGCTCGCCAACTACAACGCCGTCGTCGGCGCCGTGCGCTCGCTGGCCGACGACGTCGGCCTGTCGCAGCGATCCATCACCGTCTCCACCGTCGGCCTGGTGCCCGCGATCGAACGCCTCTCCGCCGAGGGGCTGCACGTCACGCTCGCGCTGTCGCTGCACGCGCCCGACGACGAGCTGCGCGACACCCTGGTGCCGGTCAACACCCGGTGGAAGGTGCGCGAGGCGCTGGACGCGGCGTGGGCGTACGCGGCGCGGACCAAGCGCCGCGTCAGCATCGAGTACGCGCTGATCCGCGACGTCAACGACCAGCCGTGGCGGGCGTCGTTGCTGGGCGAGCTGCTGCGCGGGCACCTCGTGCACGTCAACCTCATCCCGCTCAACGAGACGCCCGGCAGCGCGTGGACGGCGAGCACGCCCGCCGCGCAGCGGGAGTTCGTGCGGCGGATCGAGTCGTACGGCGTCCCGGTGACGGTGCGCGACACCCGCGGCAGCGACGTGGCGGCCGCCTGCGGCCAGCTCCGCGCCGACGCGGCCGACCGCTAGCGCGCGCCCGCGGCGTTCGACCGCGCCGGCTCCACGCAGACGGTCGGCTCCGCGGCGCCCGAGATCTGGAGCCGCAGCAGCACGCCGTCGCCCGGGGTGATCCGATGGAGCGGCGGCGGCAGCATGAGCTGCTTCGGCCTCCCGTCCGGTCCGAGGTACCGGACCGGGCGGGTGCCGGGCGCGCCGACGGGCCGCGACACGACGTGCAACGGCGCGCACCGCGGCGCCGCCGCGCTCCCGAGCGGCAACGCCGCGAGCGCCACCGCGGCCAGCACCACCGTCTGCCTCATGCCGCGCAGCGTGGCCGCGGCGGCCGGACGCGTCAACGCCCCGCGTAGAGTCGCAACGCGTGGGACACCTGTTCGTGATCGGCGACTCGCTGGCGTTCCACGGGCCGGAGCAGCCGGAGCTGCTGACCCACCCGGGGCTGTTCCCCAACGTCCTCGGCGAGCTGCTCGGCCTCGACGTCGACGTGGTCGCGCGGCTCGGCTGGACCGCCCGCGACGCCTGGTGGGCGCTGACCCGCGACCCGCACGTCTACTCGGTGCTGCTGCCGCGCGCGGACGTCGTCGTGCTCGCGGTCGGCGGCATGGACCAGCTCCCCGCGTGGCTGCCGACGTACCTGCGCAACGGCCTCGACCACGTCCGCCCGGGGCCGGTGCGGCGGGCGGTGAAGCTCGCGTACCACCACGCCACGCCGTACGCCGTCCGCCTCACCCGGGGCAGCCTGCGCGCGCTGCCGCAGCGGGCCACGCTGGCCTACCTCACCCGCTGCGTCGAGGCGATCCGCACGCTGAAGCCGGGGACGCCGGTGGTGGGCATCGTGCCGCCGCCGTTCGACGCGCCGTACTTCGGCCATGTCACCCGCACCCACCGCCCGGCGGTGCTGGCGCACCGGGCGTGGGGGCAGGCGCAGGGGGTGCCGCTGGCCGACCTGGACCGGGTGGTCGCCCCGCACCTCGCCGCCGGCACGCTGAACAGCGACGGCATGCACTGGTCCTGGGCGGCCCACCGGGACGTCGCCGAGGCGCTCGCGGCGGCCGTCGCGGCCGGTCCGGGGAATGCCGCCATTCGGCGCAACGTTCGGTCACCTTGATAGCCCGTTCGGCTGGATTTCGCTGCCCCCACTGGCTAGTCCGGTCGCAGCGAGTTACGTTCCTCTCAACGGCGGCGTCCCCAGCGGGGCCGTCTCCCACCCGTCCCACAGCGTCGCGCGGCGTGAGCCGCGTGGAAGGGCGTTACATGAACCTGTCCAGGCTTCGCCTCAGCGTCGTCGCCGTCGGCTCCGCGGTCGTCGCGGTGACGATCGGTGCGGCGACCAGCGGCGTGCCGACGACCGTCGGCAAGACCGCGCCGCGCAACTTCCAGTTCGCCGAGCGCGCGATGAACGCGCAGGGCTCGCCCGGCAAGGAGGGCGACGAGGCGCGCACGGCGGCCGAGCAGTACGCGCAGGCCCGCCAGGCCCCCGGCGTCACCGCCCCCGGCGCGTACGACGCCGCGTGGGCGCAGATGGCGACGCTGCCGACGTACGCCGGCTCGTGGTCGGAGACCACGAACAAGAAGTACAACGCCGACGACCCCAACTACCGCGACCCGCTGTACTCGAACAGCAGCGGCGGCGCGGGCCTCGTGACCGGCCGCATCACCGGCATCGCCGTGGCGGCCAACGGCACGATCTTCGCGGGCGGCGCCGACGGCGGCGTCTTCCGCAGCACCGACCAGGGCACCACCTGGACGCCGATCGCCGACGGCCTCCCGACGCTGTCGGTCGGCGACGTGCGCATCGCACCCGACGGTGCGCTGTGGCTCGCGACGGGTGAGGGCAACACCGGCTCGACGGCCTACGTCGGCTCCGGCGTCTACCGCCTCGCCAACCCGCAGACCGGCACGTTCAGCGCGTCGGACCGCGTCGGCGACGCCGCCGACGGCACCAACCCGCTCGCCGGCCGGTTCATCAACAAGGTCCGCTTCGACGACAACGGCAACGCCTACGCGGCCACCTCGCGCGGCCTGTGGCGCCACTCGTCGACGAGCAAGAGCGGTGCCTGGACGCTGCTGCTCAACCCGGGCACCGGCACCTACGCGGGCATCGTCAACGACCTCGCGATCCGTCCCGGCACGCAGGGCAAGGAGCTCGTCGTCAACGCCGCCTGGCGCGGCTACGCGGCGTACAACGGCTTCTACCTGAGCAAGGACGCCGGCGCGCACTTCACGAAGGT
Source organism: Mycobacteriales bacterium (assembly GCA_035714365.1). Lineage (GTDB taxonomy): Bacteria > Actinomycetota > Actinomycetes > BP-191 > BP-191 > BP-191. Next base: position 52,563 of record DASTMB010000008.1, read on the forward strand.
CGACCCGCAGGGCGCGATCGTCGGGAAGAACGTCGGCAACGCCGAGCTCGCCTACTCGGCCGACGGCAAGAAGCTCTACACCGTCGTCGAGGACACCCAGCTCTACCTGACCGGCGTGCAGAACGCGAACAGCGTCCTCATGGGCGTCTTCGTCTCCAACACCGGCTCCCCGGCCGGCCCGTGGACCTCCATCGCCGACTACCGCAAGCTCTCCAACAGCGGCTCGGCGCTGAAGACCAACTCGGTCAACCGCGGCTACGGCCCCGGTGTCCAGGCCTGGTACAACAACTTCATCGCGGTCGACCCGAACAACGCCAACCACGTGTTCGTCGGCCTCGAGGAGGTCTTCGAGACGCGTGACGGCGGCAACCAGTGGAACGCCATCGCGCCGTACTGGAACTTCGGCCTCTCCTGCTGGGACATCAGCGACGCGAAGAACACCTGCCCCAGCACGACGCACTCCGACCAGCACTCGATCGCGTTCGGCAACGGCCGGGTCTACGTCGGCAACGACGGTGGCCTCTACAGCCGCCCGAAGAACAGCACCGCGGTCAACAAGAACGGCAACGCCACCGACTGGGCGAGCCACAACGCGAACCTGCGGACGCTCCAGTACTACTCGGTCGGCACCGGCTACGTGGACACCGACGGCGACAACGACATCGACGCGGCCGACAAGGCCAAGGGCGTCGCGGTCGCGGGCGGTCTCCAGGACAACGGCGGCTCGTTGCTGCTGCCGGGCGCGACCAGCATGGTCAGCCCGTTCGGCGGTGACGGCGGCGACATCATCGTCGACCCGGACAACGGCTGCCGGATCCTGGACGAGTACGTCTACCTCACCCTGTGGCTGACCACGAACTGCGGTGAGACCGACGGCTCGCACAGCGCGGTCAAGGACGTCAGCATCAACGACCCGTTCCCGCGCTTCACGGCGCCGTTCCGGGCCGACCAGTCGAACAAGAACCACTGGGTCGCCGGTGGCGAGTACGTCTGGACCTACGACAAGGGCTTCGCGATCACCAGCGGCGCCGACTGGGTCCCGCAGTTCGACACGGGCGCGGGCCACAGCATCACCGGCCTGTCCAGCAACCACGACGTCGTGTGGGCCGGCTGGTGCGGCCCGTGCAACCCGGACGGGTTCAAGCGCGGCGTGGTGACCAACTACGGCGGCACGTACCACCAGGTCACGCTGCCCTCGACGGTCGCCAACCGGTACATCTCCAACGTCGTCATCGACCCGAACGACGCGGACGGCTCGTCGGCGTACCTCGTGCTCAACGGCTTCTCCCGCCGCTGGACCGAGGGCCCGGGTTCCGGCCAGGGTCACCTGTACAAGACGACCGACGGCGGCGCGACGTGGGCCGACGTCTCCGGCAACCTGCCGGACGTCCCGGCCGACGACCTGGTCGTCACGCCGGCCGGCACGCTGGTGCTGGGCACCGACCTCGGCGTGCTGATCTCGACCGACGGTGGCGCGCACTGGATGCGGTTCGGCGCGAACCACCCGCTGACGACGGTCATGGACCTGCACGTGGGTCCGGACGGCCGCCTGTACAGCGCGACGCACGGCCGCGGCATCTGGAGCACGCCGCTCCCCGCGTAACGCGGAGTCACTGACCGACAGCCCCCGGTGCCCGGCACCGGGGGCTGTCGGCCGTTCGGAGCGCCCCCTTCGGCAGCGAAGGTCCCGGACTGCATGGCCCCTTCGGGCCATCTTTCGCGCCGTGCCTCGTCACCGCCCGTGACGGCACGTACGGTCCCGAACGACGCGCGGCGAGGAGCCCGCGCGCGCGAAAGGACCCCCGATGCCCCACTCGATCCGCCGCCGCGTCGTCGTGGCGGCGACCGCGGCCACCGCCGCGACCGCCGGAGCCCTCGCCTCCGGCACCGGAGGCGTGGCCACGAGCCTGCCCCGCACCCCCGCGAAGATCGGCGTCCGCCAGCAGGTCGGCAACCCCGGCGACGAGTCGGCGGAGCTGAAGAAGGCGTTCGAGCAGTTCTACGGCGCGCGCTCCGCGCCCGGGAACGTCGCGCCCGGCGCGTACACCGCCGCCTACGACCACGTGCAGGGCATGCCGGTCGCGCCGACCTCGTGGACCGAGGTCACGAACAAGCCGTACAACGCCGACTCCCCGGCGTACCGCGACCTCGTCGCCGGCAACTCCAGCGGCGGCGTCGGCTACGTCACCGGCCGCATCACCGGGCTGGCCGTCGACGGCCAGTGGGTCTACGCGGGCGGCGCCCAGGGCGGCGTGTTCCGCAGCAACGACCAGGGCCAGTCGTGGACGCCGATCTCCGACGGGCTGCCCGCGCTCGCGACCGGCGACCTGCGCGTCAACCCGGCCGACCACTCGCTGTGGCTGGCCACCGGCGAGGCGAACTTCGGCGACGCGCTCGGCTCCGGCGTGTACCGGCTCGCCAACCCGCAGTCGGGGACGTTCGACGCGTCGATGCGCGTCGGCGGCGTCGAGCTGGAGAGCCACTCCATCGGCAAGCTCGAGTTCGACCCGCAGGCCGGCTACGTCTTCGCGGCGACCTCGCGCGGCGTCTACCGCCACTCCCTGACGAACCTGTCGGGCGCGTGGCAGAACGTCCTCAAGCCGGTCACCACCAACCTGTTCGCGTTCTCGAACATCACCAACGACGTCGTCGTGCAGCCCGGCACCAACGGCCAGCGGCTCCTCGCGAACGTCGCGTGGCGCGCCGGCCAGGCCGCCAACGGCTTCTACCTGTCGACCAACGCCGGCAACACCTGGGCGAAGATCAACCCGCAGGGCGCGATCCAGCCCGGCGACGTCGGCCCGGCGAACATGGCGTACTCCGCGGACGGCAAGAAGCTCTACGTCGTCATGGAGTCGCCGAAGCTGTTCAACAGCGCCAACGCGCCCAGCAGCCTCGGCGGCATCTTCCTCTCGGCGAAGGGCGACGCGGCCGGCCCGTACGCGCAGGTCGCGACGTCCAAGGCGCTGTCCACCGCGGGCTCCGCGCTGAAGCAGACCATCATCGGCAAGGGGTACGAGCCCGGCGTGCAGGCCTGGTACAACCGCTTCGTCGCGGTCGACCCGGCCAACGCCGCGCACGCCTACGTCGGCCTCGAGGAGGTCTACGAGACGTGGGACTCCGGCAACAGCTGGAACGCCGTCGGCCGGTACTGGAACTTCGGCCTGAAATGCTGGTCGTACGTCGACGCGAACAACACGTGTGACGGCAACGTCATCCACCCCGACCAGCACTCGGTCGCGATCGCGAACGGCCGGATGTACGCCGGCAACGACGGCGGCCTCTACAGCCGCAGCCTGGCGAAGGGCACGAAGTCCTGGACCAGCCTGGCGCGCACCGGCGGCCTGGGCACCCTCCAGTACTACTCGGTCGCGGTCGGCACGGTGCCGGGCGGCGTGGCGGTGTGGGGCGGTCTCCAGGACAACGGCGTGTCGTTGATCAAGGGCTCGGACGCCGAGATGGTGTCGCCGTTCGGCGGCGACGGCGGCGACCAGATCACCGACCCGGCCAACGGCTGCAACACGGTCGGCGAGTACGTCTACCTGCACCTCCAGGTGACGAACAACTGCGGCGCGACGGACGGCTCGACCACCGCGATCCGCGACATCGACCCGCAGGACCCGAACCCGCAGTTCATCGCGCCGATCGCCATCGACTCCGCCGACCCGGGCTACTGGGTCGCCGGCGGCGAGTACATCTACGGCAACACCAAGACGTGGGCGTCCACCTCGGGCGCGGACTGGGAGATCGTCGGCGACACCGGCAACTTCCTCGGCGGCGTGTACCACTCGGCCACCGCGGTCGCGTCCCAGAACCACGTCGTGTGGGCCGGCTGGTGCGGCTCCTGCTCGTCCAGCACCTGGAAGTCCGGCATCGTCACGAACTACGACCCGACCAAGCCCGGCAACGTCGGCGCGCTGCACCAGGTGCCGCTCACCGCGAACACCGCGACCGGCAAGCTCCCGAACCGCTACGTCGCCGGCGTCACCATCGACCCGGCCGACCCGTCCGGCAAGACCGTGTACGTGACGTACAACGGCTTCTCGGCGCACTGGGTCGAGGGTCCGGGCGCGGGCATCGGGCACGTGTTCAGGACGACCGACGGCGGCCAGTCGTGGACGGACGTCAGCGGCCCGGCCGCGGCGGCCGACTCGCTGCCGGACGTCCCGGCGTCGCACCTCGCGATCACGCCGTCGCACACGCTGGTCCTCACGACCGACGTGGGCGTGTTCGTCAGCACCGCCGACGGGCACTGGATGCGCGCCGGAACGTCGCTGCCGTACACGATCGCGACGGACGCCGAGGTCGGGCCCGACGGCAACACGTACATCGCGACGTTCGGCCGCGGCATCTGGAAGATGCCCACGCCGTAACGACGCCCGTTCGCACGCGGTGGCCCCCGGGAGGAAATCCCGGGGGCCACCGCGCGTGCGGCGCTGCTACCATCCGGCCATGCGCACGACGCAGCTGCTCCTCATCGAGCCGCGCTGACCGAACACCCACCGGCAGCGCGGCGACCCCTCCCTGTGTGAGGGGTCTTTTCTTTGTCCGGACAGGAGAGAGATGAGCGACGAGTACGACGTCCATGCCGCCGAGGCGAAGTGGCAGGAGCGATGGGCCGCGGCCGGCCTGCACACCGCCGGCGGTCCCGACGACCCGCGGCCGCGGAAGTACGTGCTCGACATGTTCCCGTACCCCTCCGGCGACCTGCACATGGGTCACGCCGAGGCGTGGGCGGTCGGCGACGTCATCGCGCGGTACTGGGCGCTGCGCGGCTACAACGTCCTGCACCCGGTCGGCTGGGACTCGTTCGGGCTGCCCGCGGAGAACGCCGCGATCAAGCGGGGCCTGGACCCCAAGGAGTGGACCTACGCGAACATCGAGGTGCAGGCGGAGTCGTTCCGCAAGTACGCGATCTCGTTCGACTGGTCGACCCGGCTGCACACGTCCGACCCGGAGTACTACCGCTGGACGCAGTGGCTGTTCCTGCGGCTGTGGGAGAAGGGGCTGGCGTACCGCAAGGCGTCGCCGGTCAACTGGTGCCCCAACGACCAGACCGTGCTGGCGAACGAGCAGGTCATCCAGGGCCGCTGCGAGCGCTGCGACGGGCTGGTCACCAAGCGGAAGCTGACGCAGTGGTTCTTCCGCATCACCGACTACGCCGACCGGCTGCTGGACGACATGGCGCAGCTCGAGGGGCACTGGCCGGACCGGGTGCTGCTGATGCAGCGCAACTGGATCGGCCGCTCCACCGGCGCGGAGGTGGCGTTCCGGGTCGAGGGGCGCGACGAGCCGGTGACGGTGTTCACGACGCGGCCGGACACGCTGTACGGCGCGACGTTCTTCGTGGTGGCCGCCGACTCCGAGCTGGCGGCCGAGCTGGCCGGCGAGGGGAACGCCGCGTTCGAGGCGTACGTCGAGCAGGTGCGGCAGGCGTCGGAGATCGAGCGGCTGGCGACCGACCGGCCGAAGACCGGCGTGTTCCTGGACCGCTACGCCGTCAACCCGGTCAACGGCGAGCGCATCCCGGTCTGGGCGGCCGACTACGTGCTGGCCGAGTACGGCACCGGCGCGATCATGGCGGTGCCCGCGCACGACCAGCGCGACCTGGACTTCGCGAAGGCGATGGGCCTGCCGGTCCGCGTCGTCGTGGACACCGGTGGTGAAGACCCGGCGGAGACGGGGATCGCCACGAGCGGCGACGGGCGGCTGGTGAACAGCGGCCCGTACGACGGCCTGACGAAGGACGAGGCCATCGAGCGCATCACGTCCGACCTGGCTGCGCGCAGCGAAGGCAGGTCGGCAGTCAACTACCGGCTGCGCGACTGGCTGGTGTCGCGGCAGCGGTACTGGGGCCCGCCGGTGCCGATCGTCCACTGCCCCTCCTGCGGCGAGGTCGGCGTGCCCGACGACGCGCTGCCGGTCGAGCTGCCGCCGTCGAGCGAGGTCGACTTCGCGCCGAAGGGCGAGTCGCCGCTGGCGTCCGCCACGTCCTGGCGTGACGTGCCGTGCCCGTCCTGCGGCGGCCCGGCGCAGCGCGACGCCGACACCATGGACACGTTCGTCGACTCGTCCTGGTACTTCCTGCGCTACTGCTCCCCGCGCTACGAGGACGGCCCGTGGGACCCGGCGGCGGTCGCGCGCTGGGCGCCGGTCGACAACTACGTCGGCGGCGTGACGCACGCGATCCTGCACCTGCTGTACGCGCGGTTCGTCACCAAGGCGCTGTACGACATGGGGCTGGTGACGTTCACCGAGCCGTTCAAGGCCCTGCTGAACCAGGGCATGGTCGTCATGAACGGCTCGGCCATGAGCAAGTCCCGCGGCAACCTGGTGTCGCTCCAGTCCGAGCTGGCCGCGCACGGCGTCGACGCCGTCCGCACCACGATGATCTTCGCCGGCCCGCCGGAGGACGACATCGACTGGGCCGACGTCTCGCCCGCCGGCGTGGGCAAGTGGCTGGCCCGCGTCTGGCGCCTGGCCGGCGAGGTCGGCTCGGCGCCGACCGCGTCGCCCGACGACGACGGGCTGCGGCGCGTGACGCACCAGACCGTCGGCGCGCTGACCCAGCTCGTCGAGGGCGGGCGCTTCAACGTCGGCGTCGCCCGGCTGATGGAGCTGACGAACGCGCTGCGGCGTTCCGTCGACGGGTCCGGCGTCACGCCCGCGGCCCGCGAGGCGGCGAAGGCGCTGGCGGTGATGCTGTCGCTGTTCGCGCCGTACACCGCCGAGGAGGCGTGGGAACGCCTGGGCGGCAAGGGCTCCGTGCAGACGCAGCCGTGGCCGGCGTTCGACGCGGCGCTGGCGGCCGAGGAGACGGTGACCTGCGTCGTGCAGGTCAACGGCAAGGTGCGCGAGCGGCTGACCGTGCCGCCGGACGTGGACGAGGAGGCGCTGCGGTCGATGGCGCTGGCGACCGACGCCGTCGTCAAGGCGCTGGCCGGCGGCTCGCCGCGGACCGTCGTCGTCCGGCCGCCGAAGCTCGTCAACGTCGTCGTCTAGTGGTCGCCGTCGTCACCGACTCCACGGCGTACCTGCCGGCGGGGCTGGCCGAGTCGCACGGGATCGCGGTCGTGCCGCTGACCGTGACGATGGGGGAGCGGACCGGGCGGGAGGGCGTCGACCTGACGCCCGCGGAGTTCGCGGCGTGGATCGCCCGGCCCGGGCGGCGGGCGACGACGTCGCAGCCGTCGCCGGCGGCGTTCCTCGACGCGTTCGCGGCGTGCGGCTCGGACGAGGTCGTCGCCGTGCACCTGTCCGGCGCGCTCTCCGGCACCGTCGGCGCGGCCGACGCGGCCGGGCGCGTCTCCGGCCTGTCGGTGCGGGTCGTGGACTCGCGGCAGACCGGCATGGGGCTCGGCTTCGCGGCGCTCGCCGCGGCGTCGGCGGCCGCGGCCGGCGGCTCTCTGGATGCCGTCGCGTCGGCCGCCGCCGAGGCCGCCGCGCGGACCCGGACGTTCTTCTACGTCGACACGCTCGAGCACCTGCGCCGCGGCGGGCGGATCGGCGCCGCCGCCGCGCTCGTCGGCACCGCGCTGTCGGTGAAGCCGTTGCTGCACATCGCCGACGGCGCCATCGCGCCGTTGGAGAAGGTGCGGACCGCGGCCAAGGCGATCGCCCGGCTCGAGGAGCTGGCCGTGGCCGAGGCCGGCTCCGGGCCGTGCTGCGTCGCCGTCCACCACCTCGCCTCCGCCGACCGCGCGACCGCGCTGCTCGACCGGCTGCGGTCGCGCCTGCCGACGCTGCGCGAGTCGTACCTCTCCGAGGTCGGCGCGGTCGTCGGCGCGCACACCGGCCCCGGGATGCTCGCGGTCGTGGTGCACCGGCCGTGACGCTGCTGCTCGCCGTCGTCGCCGGGTACCTGCTCGGCGCCGTGTCGCCCGCGACGCTGCTCGCCCGCCGCGCCGGCGCCGACCTGCGCGCCTCCGGCTCCGGCAACCCCGGCGCCACCAACGTCGGCCGCCTCCTCGGCCCGCGCGCCGGCGTCCTCGTCGCCGTCCTCGACGTCCTCAAGGGGCTGCTGCCCGCGGCGGCGTTCGGGCTGCTGGCGCACGAGGCCGGGCTGCTCGCCGGGCTGGCGGCGATGCTCGGGCACGTCACGTCGCCGTTCCTGCGCGGGCGCGGCGGCAAGGGCGTCGCCACCGCCGCCGGCGCCGTCCTCGGCTCGCACCCGGCGTGGGCGCCGTTGGTGCTGCTCGTCTGGCTCGTCGTCACCGGCCTCTCCCGCTGGGTCGCGCTCGGCTCCGTCGCGGCCGTGGCGGGCCTGGTCGTGTGCGCGGTGGCGTTCCGCGCGCCGGGCGCGGACGTTGCGTGGGCGGCCGCGATCGCGCTCGTCGTCCTCACCAGACACAGGCGGAACTTCTTCTCCACAGATCGCTCCCGCGCCCGCCGCGAGGCCGACCCGGCGCCCTAACGTCGGGTGGCATGTCGCTCCGTCCTCCCGACGCCGTCCGCGCGCGCCTGGCCGCGCTCGTCACGCCTGCGCCGCCGCCGGAGCCGGCCGAGCCGGTCGAGCCCGTTGGCTCGCTGCGTGGCGGGCGGTTCGACCCCGGGCCGCGCGGTGCCGCCGCGCTCGCGCTCGTCGCGGTGCTCGCGGTCGCGGTGACGGCGTTCGTCGTCTGGCGCGGCCGCCCGCGCGCGGTCTCCGCGCCGCCGCCGCCGGCCGTCGCGGTCTCGACGGTCGCGCCAGCCATGCTCGTCGTGGACGTGACCGGCGCCGTACGCCGCCCCGGCCTGGTCCGCGTCCCCGCCGGCTCGCGCGTCGCCGACGCGCTCGCCGCGGCCGGTGGCGTCCGCCCCGGCGCCGCCACCACCGGCCTCAACCTCGCCCGGAAGGTCGTCGACGGCGAGCAGCTCGTCGTGGGCGGACCCGCCTCGCCGGGCGCGCCGGCTGCCGCCGCGTCCGGCGGGCTGGTCAACCTCAACACCGCCACCGCCGACGACCTCGACGCCCTCCCCGGCGTCGGCCCGGTGCTCGCGCAGCGCATCGTGGAGTGGCGGACGCAGCACGGGTCGTTCGCCAGCGTCGACCAGCTCCGCGAGGTGAGCGGTATCGGGGCGCGCAAGCTCGCGTCGTTGCGCGACCTCGTGGCCGTCTGATCCACAGGCTTTTCTCGTCGTCCACAGATCCGCTGCGGCCCCTGCCCGCGGCCGTGGCGCGTCCCTAGCGTCGGCTCCGTGCCGAACGACCCGTCCCCGCCGTCCCCGCCGTCTGGCGGCCCGCCGCGTCCCGCGCCGCCGCCTGTCGCCCCGCTGCGCGGGGCCGCGCCTCCGCCCGCCGCCTCGCCGCGCGGGGCCGCGTCCCCGCCTGCCGGACCGCCGCGTCCCGCGCCGCGCGCCGACCTGCGGCTGGCCGTCCCCGCGCTCGGCGCGTGGCTCGCCGCCGCGCTCGCCGCCGTCCACCCGCGCCTCACCGTCGCGACGCTCGCCCTCGTCACGCTGGCCTACGCCACCGTCCTGCTCCGCCGCGTTCCGCGCCGCCACGCCGCGCTCGGCGCCGCCGCGCTCGCCTGCGCCGCCGCCGCGACCCTCGCCACCACCGCTCGCAACGCCACCCGCGACGGCCCGCTAGCTGCCCTCGCCCGCGACCGCGCCGTCGTCACCCTCGACCTCGCCGTCACCGCCGACCCGCGCCCGCTCACCGGCCGCGTCGTCGGCGCCCAGCGCGTCGCCGACACCACCCTCGTGCTCGCTCGCGCCGAACGCGTCCGGCGCGGCCCCGCCACGCTCGCGCTGCGCCGCCCGGTCACCGTGTTCGCCCCGCCCGCCGGGTGGGCCGCCCGCCTCCCCGGCGAACGCCTCCGCGTTACCGGCCGCCTCCGCCCCTCCCTCGACCGCGACGCCGGCCCGGTGTTCGAGCCGTTCGGCCGGCCCGTCCGCCTGCGCGCGCCGTCGCTCGCCGCCCGCACCGCCGGGCGCCTGCGCGCCGGTCTCCGCGACGCCGCCGCCGTGCTGCCCGCCGAGCCGCGCGGGCTGCTGCCCGGCCTCGTCGTCGGCGACACCACCCGGCTCGACCCCGCGCTGCGCGAGGACTTCCGCCGCACCGGCCTCACCCACGTCGTCGCCGTCTCCGGCCAGAACGTCGCCATCCTGCTGGCCGCCGTCCTCCTCGCCGCCCGCCGGATCGGCGTCGGTCCCCGCACCGCGGCGGTCGCCGGCGCGGCCGCGCTCGCGTTCTTCGTCGTGCTCGCCCGGCCGTCGCCGTCGGTGCTCCGCGCCGCCGCCATGGGCGGCCTCGGCCTCGCCGCCACCGTCACCGGCCGCGAACGCGCCGCCGTCCGCCTGCTCGCCGCCGCCGTGCTGTTCCTCGTGCTGCTCGACCCCGCGCTCGCGCGCTCGCTCGGGTTCGCGCTCTCCACCGCCGCCACCGCCGGGCTGCTGCTCCTCGGGCCCCCGTGGCGTGCCCGCCTCGCGCGCCGGCTGCCCGGCTGGCTGGCCGACGCCGTCGCCACGCCGCTCGCCGCGCAGGTGGCGTGCGCGCCGGTGCTCGCGGCGGCGTTCGGGCGGGTCAGCCTCGTCGCCGTCCCCGTCAACGTCGCCGCCGCGCCCGCCGTCGCCCCCGCCACCGTCGCGGGCGTCGCGGCCGCCGCGCTCGCGCCGTTGAGCCCGGCGCTCGCCCGGCTCGCCGCCCGTGCCGGCGGCATCCCCGCCGCGTGGCTGGTCCGCGTCGCGCACACCGGCTCCCGGCTGCCCGCCGCGCAGCTCGGCGTCCCCACCGGCCTGACCGGCGCCGCCCTCACCGTCGCCGCGCTCGCCGCCCTCGCCGCGCTGCTCCGCCGCCCGCGCACCCGCCGCCTCGTCGCCACCGTCGCGGCCGCCGTCACCGTCGCCGGCGGCGCCGCCTGGACCCTCTCGCCCGGCTGGCCGCCGGCCGGCTGGCGGTTCGTCGCCTGCGACGTCGGCCAGGGCGACGCGCTCGTCGTCCGCACCACGGCCGGCGCCGTGCTGGTCGACGCCGGCCCCGACCCGGTCGCCGTCGACCGCTGCCTCCGCGACCTCGGCGTCGCGCGGTTCGCTGCGGTCGTGCTCACCCACTTCCACGCCGACCACGTCGAGGGGCTGCCCGGCGCGCTGCGCGGCCGCCGCACCCCGACCGTCGCGGTCGGCCCGCTCGCCGAGCCCGCCGACGAACGCGCCCGCGTCGCCACCTGGACCGCCGCCCGCCGCGTGCCGGTCCGCGTCGCCGCGCTGGGCGAACGCTGGCGCGCCGGCGATGCGGCGTTCGACGTGCTCGGCCCGGAGGCGCCGTTCCACGGCACCGCCTCCGACCCCAACAACAGTTCGCTCGTGCTGCGCGTCACGCTGACCGGCCTCGTGCTGCTGCTCACCGGCGACGTCGAGGAGCCGGCCCAGCTCGCGCTCCTCGCCCGCGGCCCGGTCGGCCACGCCGACGTCCTCAAGGTGCCGCACCACGGCTCCGCCCGGCAGACCGCCGAGTTCCTCGACGCGACCGGTGCCGCCGCCGCCGTCGTCAGCGTCGGCCGCGGCAACCCCTACGGCCACCCCGCCGCCGCCACCCTCGGCGCGCTCGCCGGCAACGGCATGCGCACGTTCCGCACCGACCGCGACGGCGACGTGGCGGTCACCGGCCGCACCGGCCGGGTCCGCGTCACCGGACGCCGCGGCCGCGGGCTACCGCCCCGCCGCGACCCGCGCGCGATGGCGTTCGCCGCCGCCGTCGAACGCCGCCGCGCCACCGCGCCCGCCCTCTGGTGCCCGGTCCCGCCGTCCTCCGCGCCGGGCCGGCCCGGCACCGCGCGACCGCCGTCCCCAGGTCCGGCCGCCCGCGCCCCGCCGCGCCACCCGCCGTGGCACCATGACGGCGTGCCCGCCACGACCGCGCTCGCCCCGGTGACGCTCGTGCACGGCGACGAGGAGCTCCTCGTCAGCCGCGCCGTCGCCGCCGTTGTCGCGGCCGCCCGGGCACGCGACCCCCAGGTGGACGTGCGCGACCTCCCGGCGGCCGCCGCCGACGCCGCGACCCTGTCCGACCTCCAGACGCCGTCGCTGTTCGGCGAGCTCCGGCTGCTCGTGCTCCGAGGCGTCCAGGACTGCGCCGACGAGGTCCGCGACGCGCTGCTGCCGCTCGTGCAGCAGCCGGCCGAGGACGCGGTGCTCGTGCTCGTGCACGCCGGCGGCGTGAAGGCGAAGAAGTTCGCCGACGCGGTCAAGGCGGCCGGCGCGCAGGTCGTGCCGTGCGCCAAGGTCGACAAGCTCGGCGACCGGCTGGCGTTCGTGCAGGCGGAGTTCGACGCCGCGCGCGTCGAGGTCACCGCCGGCGCCTGCCGCGCGATCGTCGACGCCGTTGGCGGCGACCTGCGCGAGCTCGCCGGCGCCTGCGGCCAGCTCGTCGCCGACACCGTCGGCACCGTGGACGAACGCGCCGTCGCGCGGTTCTTCCGCGGCCGCGCCGACGCGAGCGGCTTCGCCGTGGCCGACCGGGCGCTGGAGGGCGACGTGCCGGGCTCGCTCGTGGAGCTGCGGCAGGCGTTGGCCGCGGGTGTCGACCCGGTGCTCGTCGTCGCCGCGCTCGCGCGCCAGCTCCGGACCGTCGCCAAGGTCGCCTCCGCCGGTCGCGGGCGCGCCGACGCGGTCGCCAAGGACCTGAAGCTCGCGCCGTGGATGGTCGACAAGGCCCGCCGCCAGAGCCGCGGCTGGGCCCCCGACTCGCTCGCCGCCGCGCACGCCGCCGTCGCCGCCGCCGACGGCGAGGTCAAGGGCGGCGGCACCGACCCCCAGTTCGCCGTCGAACGCGCGGTCCTCGCCGTCGCGTCCTCCTGTGGGATGGCCCGATGAGCACCGACACCACCGACGACACCACGCCCCGCACCGTGGTGCGCATCGACACCAGCGACCCGTACGCGCTGCCGGAGGTCGAGGAGGGCGAGCCGGTCGGCTTCGGCGACCGGCTCCGCGACGCGCTCGCGTCCGGCAACGACAGCAACCCGCTCTACCCGCGCCTGCTCCGGCTCCGGCACGTCCACCCGAACGGCTGGCAGCGCGCGCTGCTCGTCGAGGGCATGGCGATCCTGGGCGCGCTCGGCGCGCTGGCCGACCGCGCGTCGGCGTGGGCGATCGTCGTGCTGCCGGTGGCGGCGGCGGGGGTCGTGAAGTTCCACGACGTGCTCAGCGGGTTCCTCCCGCAGCGCGCCCGGCCGGAGCCGCCGGCCGGCGGCGACGCCTGAGCCCGCGCCCCACGACCTGACCCGGACGCGGCCCGACCCGGACACGCGAAACGGCGGCACCCGCCCGCCGGAACGGGCCGGTGCCGCCGTCTCGGCGACTCGGTGGCGCTAGAGCGACGCGGCGCGCTTGGCCATCGCGGACTTGCGGTTGGCCGCCTGGTTGCCGTGGATGACGCCCTTGCTCGCGGCCTTGTCCAGCGCGCGCGACGCGTCGTGCAGCGCGGTCAGCGCGGTGTCGCGGTCGCCCGCCGCCGCGGCCTCGCGGAAGCGCCGGACCGACGTCTTGAGCGACGACTTGACCGCCTTGTTGCGCAGCCGCGCCTTCTCGTTCGTCTTGATCCGCTTGATCTGCGACTTGATGTTCGCCACGCGAGAGCCCTTTGCCGGTGAGGTGAGGTCGTGCGGGCACGCCGGAGCCGGCGCGCCAACCGCCAGAGCCTACCAGCGCGCCGCCGCCCGGCCAACCGCCCGGCCAAGCGCCCGGCCCGACCGCGCGGCCTCAGCCGAGCAGCCGCGCCAGCCACTCCCGCGCCGCGCGGCCGCACGCCGCCTGGTGCGCCCGCAACGTCGGCAGCCCCGGCGGCGGCGGGGCCAGCGCGGCGCGCGTGAAGTAGCCGGCCAGCGCCGCGACGACCGGGAGCACGCGGTCGGCCGGCGCGTCCGGGTACGCCGCCGCCACGAGCTCCTCCGGCGGCGGCCCGCCCTGCGGCACCACCGACGGCGCCATCAGCACGGCGTCGACCCACGCCGCGCCGGCGCACGCCCACGGCCAGTCCACGACCCAGGCGCGGCCGTCGCGGACGAGCACGTTGTCGGCGCGCAGGTCGCTGTGCACGAGGTCGTCGCCCGCGGCGGCGGACGCCCACCCGGCCTCGACCTCAGCCAGCGTGTCCAGCCGCGCGGCCGACCACGCGTCGAGCCCCTCCGGCGGCGCGTCGCGCAGGGCCGCCCACGCCGCGAAGTCGTCCGCGAACTGCTCCGCGATCGGCGTCGCCCGCCCGGCGACGGAGCCGGCCGCCGCCTGCACCGAACGCACCGCCGCCAGCACGGCGTCGAGGTCCGGCCGCCGCCACGGCAGCGGCGGCGTCCCCGCGTCGACGTGCTCGAAGACGAGCACGACCCAGTCGCCGTCGTCGAACGTGCCGAGCAGCGCGGGCAGGGCCGGGTGCTCGGGCAGCCAGGCGTTGACCGCCGCCTCCTGCCGGTAGATCGGCGGCGTGCGCGGGTTCGGGTGCGCGGAGACCGCCTTGACGAACGCCCGCCGCCCGTCCGCCAGCGTCACGGCGGCGGCGACGCCGGGCGAGAAGCCGCCGGCGCAGGTCACGGCCGACACGACCTCGCCGCCGAGCAGCGCGCCGGCCCACGCGCGCGCCGCGTCGGGCACCTCGGCCCACTCCCGCCGCACGCCCTGCCCCAGCAAGCCCGTCACAGGCGGCATCGTCCCGACGCCAGGGACCACGCCGCAACGCCGTTTCCTTGCGCCGCGAGCGCACCCGTGCCAGCGTCCGCCCCGTGATGATCCGCAACGAGCACGTGTTCCGCGACGTGGACGGGTCCGGCGTGGCGCCGGCGCTGGCGCTGTACCTGGAGGCGGTGGCGGCGCGGCCGGAGGTGCGCGCGCTGCACGACCGCGCGGTCGCGCTGCTCGCGCCGCGGCCGGGGGAGCGGATGCTGGAGGTCGGCTGCGGCCTCGGCGCCGACGCCCGCGAGCTGGCGGCGATGGTCGCGCCGGGGGAGGTCGTCGCCACCGACCTCAGCACCGCGATGCTCACCTCCGCCCGTGAGCGCCACGACCCGGCGCTGCCGGTCACCTACGAGCACGCCGACGTGACGGACCTGCCGTACGAGGACGCGTCGTTCGACGTGGTCCGCGTCGAACGCGTCCTCCAGCACGTCGCGGACGTCGAACGCGCCTGCGCGGAGATGGCGCGGGTGCTGCGCCCGGGCGGGCGGCTGCTCGCGGTCGACACCGACTGGGGCTCGTTCGCGCTGGACCTGGCCGAGCGCGACCTCGTCGAGCGCTGCCTGGCGCACGCGTACCGGCGGTTCGTCTCCCCGCGCGCGGCGCTCGGCCTGCGCCGCCACCTGGTGGGCGCGGGGCTCGCCGACGTCAGCATCGAGCCGTTCGCGTTCTGCTACACCAGCGTCGGCGAGGCGGCGACGCTGGTGCCGATGGTCAACGACGGCATCCCGGCGGAGGCCGACTTCGTGCCGGCGGCGGACCGGGAGGCGTGGTTCGCGGCGCTGCGCGCGGCCGACGCGGCGGGTACGTTCACGGTCGGCTGGACGGCCTACCTGGCGGTGGCGCACAAGCGGTAGGCGATTCCGTGGGATGATCGGCGCCGGAATCCCCGACCACGATTGCGACTGGTTCTCGCGTGCCCGCCACCGACCCGCGGCTCATCCGGAACTTCTGCATCATCGCCCACATCGACCACGGCAAGTCGACGCTGGCCGACCGGATGCTGGAGATCACCGGCGTCATCGAGCAGCGCAACATGCGCGCGCAGTACCTCGACCGCATGGACATCGAGCGCGAGCGCGGCATCACCATCAAGGCGCAGAACGTCCGCCTGCCGTGGGCCGTCGACGGCACGACGTACGTGCTCGACCTCATCGACACGCCGGGCCACGTCGACTTCACCTACGAGGTGTCCCGCAGCCTCGCTGCCTGCGAGGGCGCGATCCTGCTGGTCGACGCCGCGCAGGGCATCGAGGCGCAGACGCTCGCAAACCTCTACCTCGCGATCGAGAACGACCTGACGATCGTCCCGGTGCTCAACAAGATCGACCTGCCCGCCGCGCAGCCGGACAAGTACGCCGCGGAGCTGGCGCACATCATCGGCTGCGACCCGGCGGAAGTGCTCCGGGTCAGCGCGAAGACGGGCGAGGGCGTGCGGGAGCTGCTCGACGCGATCGTCGCGCTCGTCCCGCCGCCGGAGGGCAACGCCGACGGCCCGCTGCGGGCGATGATCTTCGACAGCGTCTACGACATCTACCGCGGCGTCATCAGCTACGTCCGCGTCGTCGACGGCACGCTCACGACACGCGAGCGCTGCTTCATGATGTCGACCGGCGCCAGCCACGAGACGCTGGAGGTCGGCGTCATCTCGCCGGAGCCGACGCCGACGGCGAGCCTCGGCGTCGGCGAGGTCGGCTACGTCATCCCGGGCGTCAAGAACGTCCGCCAGGCCCGCGTCGGCGACACCATCACCGCCGCGAGCCGGCAGGCGCACGTCCCGCTGCACGGCTACCGCGACCCGAAGCCGATGGTGTTCTCCGGCCTGTACCCGCTCGACGGCAGCGAGTACCCGGCGCTGCGCGAGGCGTTGGACAAGCTCCAGCTCAACGACGCCGCGCTGGTCTACGAGCCGGAGACGTCGGCGGCGCTGGGGTTCGGGTTCCGCTGCGGCTTCCTCGGCCTGCTGCACCTCGAGATCGTGCGCGAGCGGCTGGAGCGCGAGTTCGGCCTGTCGCTCATCTCGACCGCGCCGAACGTCGTGTACCGCGTCGTCATGGAGAACGCCGAGGAGCTCACCGTCACGAACCCGTCCGAGATGCCGGGCGGCAAGGTGGCCGAGATCCACGAGCCGGTCGTGCGCGCGATGGTGCTGGCGCCCAGCGACTTCGTCGGCACGATCATGGAGCTCTGCCAGGCCCGGCGCGGGACGTTGCTCGGCATGGAGTACCTGTCGGAGAGCCGCGTCGAGCTGCGCTACACGCTGCCGCTCGCCGAGATCATCTTCGACTTCTTCGACGCGCTGAAGAGCCGCACCCGCGGCTACGCGAGCCTCGACTACGAGCCGGCCGGCGAGCAGGTCTCGGACCTGGTGAAGGTCGACATCCTGCTCCAGGGCGAGCCGGTCGACGCGTTCAGCGCGATCGTGCACAAGGAGAAGGCGTACGCGTACGGCGTCTCGATGACGCAGAAGCTGCGCGAGCTGATCCCGCGCCAGCAGTTCGAGGTGCCGATCCAGGCGGCGATCGGGTCGCGGGTCATCGCGCGGGAGAACATCCGCGCGATCCGCAAGGACGTCCTCGCCAAGTGCTACGGCGGTGACATCACCCGCAAGCGCAAGCTGCTGGAGAAGCAGAAGGAAGGCAAGAAGCGGATGAAGACGATCGGCCGGGTGGAGGTCCCGCAGGAGGCGTTCATCGCCGCCCTGTCCACCACCCAGGGCTGACGACGAAGGGCGACGGCGTAGCCGTCGCCCTTCGCCACCCCCGTGCGCGCCGGCTCCCCCTCCGGTGCCGGCGCGCCTGACGGTCAGTCGTCGCCGCAGTCGACGAGCACCGTCGCGTACCAGCCGGGCCGCGTGGCCGGGCCGACGCTCAACGTCGCCGAGCCGCGGGTCGTCTTGTGCGGCACCGCGTGCGAGAACTCGCAGGTGTACGCGCCCCCGTCCGCCTTGCAGGTGGTCAGCCGCAGGTCCGGCGCGTACTTGCGCATCTCGACCAGCATGTCGCGGGCCGACGGCGTCGTGACGTGCGCGAGCGAGGCGAGGTCGCGGGCGTTGTAGGCGCGGGTGAGGTAGCGCATCGCGCCCTCCGGCGTGCGGAAGTGGACGGGCGGCGTCGCCTCCGTCGACCAGCCGGCGGTCGGCGCCAGGTGTGCCGCCTTCCGGGGCGCCACGGCCAGCGGCGGGGCCGTCTCGGTCACCGGCTCCGGCGCCGGCGGCACGTACGCCACGGTCCGCTCGCCGTGCGCCACCGCCGACTCGAGGCCGACGTCGACCGTGCGGGTGTCCACCGGCGCGGCGGGGCGCGCGTGCCGCGTCGCGGGTGCCGAGCAGGCGGCGACGGCCGCGAGGCCGGCGACGGCGGTGGCGACGATCAGGCGGGTGGCGTTCATCGGTGGTCCCCTCCGGTGGTGGTGATGCCTGGGAGACGCGCGGCGAGGGCGTCCGGTTGCAGGGGTCAGCCGGCGATCTCGCTGGCGTACCAGCCCCGCGCCGCGGTGCGCCGCACCACCATCTGCACGGCGAACGTGCGACCCCCGGGCTCGCTGAACCGGAACTGCGCGAGCTCGCCTGCCGCCGAGAGGAACGCGATCCGCGGGCGGGTGCGCGCGCGGTTCAGGTCGGCGCGCAGCTCCGGGGTGGTCACCAGCGCCAGCGCGCGCTGGTCGTTGCGGTTGTACGCGGCGGCCAGGTACCGCATCGCGTCCTCGACGCGCGCGAACGGCGGCCGGGCCGCGACGGGCGGCGTCGTCGCGGGCGCGTTGGTGGCCGGCGCGGTGGTGGCCGGCGCGGTCGTGGCCGGTGCCGTGGTGGCGGGTGCGGTCGTCGCACCGGGCGCCGCGTCGCGCGAGCCGTCGGTGCAGGCCCCGGCGGTGAGCGCGGCGGCGAGCGCGACGGCGGCGGCGGCGCGGCGGGCGGTGGTGGTCCTCATGTGCTGCTCCGATCTCGTGGGTGTGCCCGGGGAGACGCGGGCCTCGTGCGCCACGTTGCAGGGGTGCGGTGACTGTCACCGCGCTGTCAGGGCCGTTGGTCCCGGGTAGCCTCGGTGACGTGCTGGTGCATCCGTGGGTCGCCGCTCTCGACGACGCCGAGTGGCGGGAGTGGCTGGGCCGCAACGACTTCGGCCAGCTCGTCGCGTCCGGCCGTGGCCGGGACGTGCCGGTGGTCGTGCCGACGCACTTCCGCTACGACGGCGCCACGACCGTCGAGCTGCACCTCGCCCGGCCCAACCCCGTCTGGGCCGCGATCGAGGAGAACCCCATCGTCCTGCTCACCGTCGTCGGCGACTACGTCTATGTGCCGTCGACGTGGGGCGCCGCGCCCGGCACCGACCCCGCGCTCGGCATCGCGACCAGCTACTACGCGACCGTCCAGCTCACCTGCGCGGCGACCGTCGTCGACGACGACGCCGCGAAGGCGGCGATCCTGCGCCGCCAGCTCGGCCGGCTCCAGCCGGAGGCCGGCTACGCGCCGGTGGACGAGACGGCCGAGCACTACGCGCGCCGCCTCCCGCAGATCCGCGGGCTGCGCCTCGACGTGACCGCGATGCGCGCGAAGTTCAAGTACGGCGGCAACAAGACCCCGGACCACCGCGCCGTCATCGCCGGCCGGCTCGCCGACCGCGACGGGCCGATGGACGCGGCCGCGCGCGAGCACCTGCTGCGCCGCACGGAGGCGTAGTGCCGTCCGCACCGCCGCCGGGCGACCCGGCGCCGCCGGACGGCTCGCTGCCCGCGGAGGCGCTGGAGACGTTGGGGCGCAACGGGTTCGGCGTCTACGTCCACGTCCCGTACTGCGCGCACCGCTGCGGCTACTGCGACTTCAACACCTACGTGGACGACACCGGCGCGGCCGCGTCGTACGCGGACGCCGCCGTCGCGGAGCTGCGCCTCGCGGCGCGGGTGCTGCGCGACGCGCCGCCGGCGGACACGGTGTTCTTCGGCGGCGGCACGCCGACGCTGCTGCCGCCCGCCGACCTGGCGCGCATCCTCGCGGCGGTGCGCGACACGTTCGGGCTGGCCGCCGGCGCCGAGGTCACCACCGAGGCGAACCCGGAGACGGTCGACCCGGCGACGCTGGCGGCGTTGCGGGAGAGCGGGTTCACCCGGATCAGCCTCGGGATGCAGAGCGCGTCGCCGCACGTCCTCGCCACGCTCGAACGCCGCCACACCCCCGGCCGCGCGCCCGACGCGGCGCGGGAGGCGCGGGCGGCCGGGTTCGGCGGCGTCAGCCTGGACCTCATCTACGGCACGCCGGGGGAGACCGACGACGACTGGCGCGCGACGCTCGACGCGGCGCTGGCGGCGGAGCCCGACCACCTGAGCGCCTACGCGCTCACCGTCGAGCCGGGCACCCGGCTGGCCGCGCAGGTGGCGCGGGGCGCGGTGGCGCCGACCGACGACGACGTGCACGCCGACCGGTACGAGATCGCGGACGAGATGCTGGGGCGCAACGGGTTCGGCTGGTACGAGATCAGCAACTGGGCGCGCGGCGACGCGCACCGCTGCCGCCACAACGAGCTCTACTGGCGCGGTGGCGACTGGTGGGGTGTAGGCCCCGGGGCGCACAGCCACGTCGGCGGCGTGCGCTGGTGGAACGTCCGCCTCCCGCGCGACCACGCGGCCGCCGTCGCGGCCGGCCGCAGCCCGGCGCAGGCGCGCGAGGTGCTCGACGCGGAGGCCCGGCGGGTGGAGCGCGTGCTGCTCGGCGTCCGCGTCGCCGGCGGCCACCCGGCCGCCGACCTGGACGCGGACGGGCACGCGGCGGCGGCGGCGCTCGCGGACGACGGGCTGCTCGACGCGGCGGCGCTCGGGGACGGCCGGCTGCTGCTCACCCGCCGCGGCCGGCTGCTCGCCGACGCCGTCGTGCTCCGCCTCGTCGCCTGACGCACGTACACTTGGCACTCGAACGCTCCGAGTGCCAGGAGGAGGTGCCCGCCGTGCTGGACGACCGCAAGCTCGAGGTGCTGCGGGCCGTCGTCGAGGACTTCGTCCGCACCAACGAGCCCGTCGGCAGCAAGCACATCGTGGAGCGGCACAACCTCGGCGTCTCGCCCGCGACGGTGCGCAACGACATGGCGACGCTGGAGGACGAGGGGTACATCGCCCAGCCGCACACCTCGGCGGGCCGCGTGCCGACGGACAAGGGGTACCGGCTGTTCGTCGACCGGCTCTCCCAGGTCAAGCCGCTGTCGCCCGCCGAGCGCCGCGCGATCGAGTCGTTCCTCGGCGGCGCCGTCGACCTCGATGATGTCGTCACCCGTTCGGTCAAGCTGCTCGCCACGCTGACCCGCCAGGTCGCGGTCGTGCAGTACCCCTCGCTGTCGCGCTCGACGGTCCGCCACGTCGAGCTGGTCGAGCTGACCCGCACCCGCCTGCTCGTCGTGCTCATCACCGACACCGGCCGGGTCGAGCAGCGCGTGGTCGAGCTGCCGGTGCCGCTGGTCGACGGCCAGATCGACGAGCTGCGGGCGCTGCTCAACGCGCGCCTGGTGGACCGCCACCTGGACGAGGCCGCGAAGGCGCTCACCGACCTGCCCGCCGGCACCCGGCCGGAGCTGCGGCCGGTGATGACGTCGTTGATGACCGTGGTCCTGGAGACCCTGGTCGAACGCGCCGAGGAGCGGGTCGCGCTCGCCGGCACCGCCAACCTCACGACGCACGCGCTGGACTTCCCGACGATCCGGCCGGTGCTGGAGGCGTTGGAGGAGCAGGTCGTGCTGCTCAAGCTGCTCGGCGAGGCGAACGACCCGACGACGGTGCGGGTGCGGATCGGGGAGGAGAACCCCGTGGAGGGGCTGCGTTCGACGTCGGTCGTCTCGATCGGCTACGGGCCGGGCGGGCGCGACCCGATCGCGTCGCTCGGCGTCGTCGGGCCGACGCGGATGGACTACCCGGGCAGCATGGCCGCCGTGCGCGCCGTCGCGCGGTACGTCGGCGACCTGCTGGGCTCGTAGATGGCAGCCGACCTCTACGGCGTCCTCGGCGTCACCCGCGACGCGAGCCCGGACGACATCAAGAAGGCGTACCGCCGGCTCGCCCGCGAGCTGCACCCCGACGTCAACCCGGACCCGGAGACGCAGGAGCGGTTCAAGGAGGTCACCGCCGCCTACGAGATCCTCTCCGACCCGGAGAAGCGCGCCCGCTACGACGCGGGCGGCGACGCGATGGGCGGCGGCTTTGGGTCGTTCGGCGAGATCTTCGAGGCGTTCTTCGGCGGCGGCATGGGGATGGGCGGCGGTGGCCGCGGGCCGCGCTCCCGCGCCCGGCGCGGCGCCGACACCCTGACCCGCGTCACGCTCGACCTCGCGGAGGCGGCGTTCGGGACGACCAAGGACGTGACGTTCGACTCGGCCGTCGTCTGCGAGACCTGCACCGGGTCCGGCACCGCGTCCGGCACGTTCCCCGAGACGTGCAACACCTGCTCCGGGCGCGGCGAGGTCAGCCAGGTCACCCGGTCGTTCCTCGGCCAGATGATGACCACCCGGCCGTGCCCGCGCTGCGGCGGCGCCGGCACCGTCATCACCCACCCGTGCCAGGCCTGCGGCGGCGACGGCCGTACCGCCAAGCGCCGCACGCTCACCGTGAAGATCCCCGCCGGCGTCGAGCACGGCATGCGGATCCGCCTCTCCGGCGAGGGGGAGGCCGGCCCCGCGGGCGGGCCGCCCGGCGACCTCTACGTCGAGGTGGCGGAGCGCCAGCACGACGTGTTCGAACGCGAGGGAGACGACCTGCACTGCAAGGTCTCGCTGCCGATGACCGCCGCCGCGCTCGGCACCACCGTGACGCTGGAGACGCTCGACGGCGACGAGGCGCTCGACATCCGCGCGGGGACGCAGTCCGGCTCGGTCATCACGTTGCGGGCGCGCGGCGTCCCGCACCTGCGCGCCTCGGGGCGCGGCGACCTGCACGTCCACGTCGAGGTCCGCACGCCCACCCACCTCGACCCCGAGCAGGAACGCCTCCTGCGCGAGCTCGCGAAGGCGCGCGGCGAGGAGCACCCGGACGGCACGCCCGGTGGCGGCGGGCTGTTCGGCCGCCTCCGCGACGTCCTCGGCGGTCGATAACTCTTCGAGTATCATGGTGGCGTGACCGAGGCCGCCCGCCTGCTCCGCCACGCGCGCAAGCGCGTCCGCCTCTCGCAGCGCGCGCTCGCCGCGAAGGCCGGGGTCGCGCAGTCCTACGTCGCGCGCGTGGAGAGCGGCCGCGTCGACCCGACCGTCTCCTCGCTGTCCCGCCTGCTGCGCGCGTGCGAGACGACGCTGGAGGCGATGCCCGGCAGCGGCGAAGGGGTGGACCCGACGCTGTTCGGCCTGCACCGCTCCTACGCCGAACGCCTCGACGACGCCGTCGCTGCCGCCGCCGGGCTGGCCGACTGGGACGCGGCGGTGGCGCGGTGACCGTCTTCGAGCCGCGCCCCGCCCTGCGCGCGCTGGTGGACGCCGGTGTGCGCTTCGTGCTCATCGGCGGTCTGGCCGCGCGCACCCACGGCTCGCCGAGCATCACCAACGACCTCGAC
Organism: Mycobacteriales bacterium; assembly: GCA_035714365.1. Lineage (GTDB taxonomy): Bacteria > Actinomycetota > Actinomycetes > BP-191 > BP-191 > BP-191. The sequence continues at coordinate 75,724 of DASTMB010000008.1, forward strand.
GTCTGCTACGACCGCGCCCCCGACAACCTCGAACGTCTCGCCACCGCCCTGACGGGGATGCACGCACGGCTGCGCGGCCTGGACGAGGATGTGCCGTTCCTGCTCGACGCGCGGACCCTGCGCAACGGCGACTCGTTCACGTTCGACACCGACTACGGACCGCTCGACGTGCTCGCGACCCCCAGCGGGACCAGTGGCTACGACGACCTCGTCGCGGGCGCGGAGACCGTCGATGTCGGCGGCGTGGAGATCGCGCTCGTCGCTCTGGACGACCTCATCCGGATGAAGCGGGCGGCGGCGCGCCCGAAGGACCGCGTCGAGGTCGAGATCCTGGTCCGGCTGCGCGACGCTATCGCCGACCGATGACTGCGCCGCTGTTCCTCGCCGGGTCGCTGGAGGGAGACGTGCTCACGCTCGGCGGCGACGAGGGTCGCCACGCCGCGACCGTCCGCCGCATCCAGCCCGGTGAGCACGTCGACCTCGGCGACGGTGCCGGGCAGGTCGCGTCCTGCGTGGTCGAGGCCGTCGCCGGCGGCACCCTCACCCTGCGCGTCGTCGCCCGCCGCACCGAGCCGCCTCCCGCGCCGCGGCTGGTCGTCGTGCAGGCGCTCGCGAAAGGCGACCGCGCCGAGGACGCGGTCGAGGCGATGACCGAGGTCGGCGTGGACGAGGTCGTGCCGTGGGCGGCCGCGCGCTGCGTCGTGCGCTGGGACGGGGAGCGCGGCGCGAAGGCGCGCGCCCGCTGGGCGGCCACCGCCCGCGCCGCCGCGAAGCAGTCGCGCCGCGCCTGGGTGCCCGCCGTCGCGCCGCTCGCGGCCACCCGCGACGTCGCCGCGCGGCTGTCGGCCGCCGCGCTCGCCGTCGTCCTGCACGAGGACGCGCAACGCCCGCTCGCCGCCGCGACCGTGCCCGCCGGCGGCGAGGTCGTCGTCGTCGTGGGGCCGGAGGGCGGGATCGCGGAGGACGAGCTGGCGGCGTTCGGTGTCGAGCCGTACCGGCTGGGGCGCAGCGTCCTGCGCACGTCGACGGCCGGCGTCGCGGCCGCCGCCGTGCTGCTCTCCCGGACCGCCCGCTGGGGCTAACGGCAGGCCGCGCGCGCCCGGGACCGGGCGAGGTTCCAGCCCAGCCACGACTCGCCGCGCCCCAGCCGCTCGCACTCGTCGCGCGTCACGTCCAGCGAACGCAGCGCCGGCACCGCGTCCGCGCTCAGCCCGGCCAGGTAGTACCTGTCCACCTCGAACCCGACCCGGGAACGCTCCACCGCCCGGCGGGCGATGAGCGCGTCCGGGTTGGCGACGTTGAGCGCGAGCAGCGTCGCCGCCGCGACACCGGCGCACGCGCGGGGCAGCCACGCCCCCCGCCACCGCGCCCCGGCCAGCAGCACCAGCAGCAGCACCAGCGCGATCCCGACGATAGTTGCATGTACGAACAAACGAAGTCGGGTCAGGCCGTAGACCGCCTCGTACAGCGCGAGGCGGCGCCACGCCGACGCCAGCACGACGAGCGTGAGCAGGCAGAGCGCCCCCAGCGACAGCCGGGCCAGCGACCGCTCGCGCGGCGTCGCCAGCCGCACCCGCCCGGCGACGACGGCCACGACGGCGAGCGTCAGCACCGCGACCGCGACGAGCTGGAAGAAGCCCTGCCGGGCGTACTGCGCGTAGGTCAGCCCGCTCGTCGCCAGCACGTGGTCGTTGCCGCCGAACAGCACCGCGAGCTGCACCCCGACGAACGCCGCGAACAGCCCGTCCAGCGCCAGCACCGGCACCGCCCACTCGGCGCGCGGCCGGTCCAGCGGCTCCGGCAGCGCCGGCGCCGGCAACGGCCGCAGGTGCGTGAGCAGGCCCGCGCCGACGAGCGCGGCGGTGAAGACGCCGACGAGCACCTGCGCCGGCAGCAGGTCGAACGACGGCACCAGCCGCCCGGCGAGCGACGCGAACGCCGCGTCGGCGCTCGCGAACAGCGCGCCGAAGAGCAGCACCAGCCCGAGCGCGAGGAACGACCCGCGCAGCACCGGCCCGGTGCGCTGGGCGGCCCGCGCGCGGCCGAGCAGCGGACGCAGGACGTACGGCAGCGCGGGCAGCAGCCGCGCCCACATCGTGACGCCCGCGGTGACGAACGCCGTCCACGTCGCCGCCCCCGCGAGCAGGATCGTGCCGAGCGCGGCGATGACGAGCAGGTCGAGCATCAGCAGCCACTCGGCGTCGCGCAGCAGGAACATCGCGAGCAGCCCCACCAGCGGCGCCCCGAGCACCAGGTCGGCCGGCCGCAACGACGCCCGCACCACCGGCAGCAACGCCGCCGCGATCGCGACGATCGCGAGCACCGTGCCGAGGCCCGGTGGCCGGTCCGGGATCGCGACGGCGGCCACCAGCCCGGCGCCGGCCGCCGCGAACGGCAGCCACGCGGGCGGCGCGGGCCAGGCCACGCGCGGGCGGCGCGGCCGGGTCGCGGCGTACGAGGCCGGGGCGGCGAACGGGTCGGTCGTCATGGGGCCACCTTCGGGAGCTCGACCACCATGCGGCAGCCGGTGGGGACGTTCGGCTCGGCGCGGATCGCGCCGCCGTGCAGGTCGACGATCCAGCGGGCGATGGCCAGGCCGAGCCCGCTGCCGCCGCCGCTCGCGCTGCGCGAGCCGTCGAGGCGGGAGAAGCGTTCGAACACCCGGCCCGCCTCCTCCGGCGGGATGCCGGGGCCGTCGTCGCAGACCTCGAGCCGCACGGCCGGCAACGAGGCCGCCGACGACGCGCGCACCACGACGCGGCCGGACGGCGGGGAGTGGCGCAGGGCGTTGTCGACGAGGTTCACGACGACCTGGTGGACGCGTTCCGGGTCGCCGGTCAGCGCCAGCCCGTCCGGCGCCTCCACGACCACCGGCACCGCCGCGCCGGAGACGCGCCGCCGCGCCTCGGCGGTCTCCGCGCAGACGCCTTCGAGGAACGGCCGCGCCGGGAACGTCGTCACGTCCAGCGGCACCGCGCCCGACTCCAGCCGGGACAGGTCGAGGAGCTGCGACACCAGGCGGCCGAGGCGTTCGGTCTGCCGGAGCATCGACGCGAGCGTCTCCGGGTCCGGCTGCGAGACGCCGTCGACGAGGTTCTCCAGCACCGCCTGCAACGCGCTGATCGGCGTGCGCAGCTCGTGCGAGACGTTGGCGACGAGGTCGCGGCGCAGCGTGTCGACCGCGGCGAGGTCGGCCGCCATCGTGTTGAACGCGCGGGCCAGCTCGCCGACCTCGTCGTTCGAGGTGGCGCGGACGCGGCGGCTGTAGTCGCCGCGCGCCATCTCCTTCGCGGCCTGCGCCATCTCCCGCAACGGCGACGTCATGCCGCGCGCGAGCACCTGCACCATGACCATCGCCAGCGCGAGCGAGAGGACGTACCGCTGCGGCCGGGTGAGGCCGGTCTCGATGCCGACCCAGAGCGTCGCGAGGACGACGACGACGGCGGCGAAGATGACCGTGCCGAGCTTCAGCTTCAGCGACGGCAGCCGGTCGAGGGGGCGCATCACGCCTCGCCCGCCGCGTACCCGACGCCGTGGACGGTGCGCACCGCCGCCGCGCCGACCTTGCGCCGCAACGCAGCCACGTGCGCGTCGACCGTCCGCAACCCGGCCGGGTCGGCGTACCCCCACACCTGCGACAGGAGCTGCTCGCGGCTGAACACCACGCCGGGCCGCGCCGCCAGGTGCGCGAGCAGGTCGAACTCCGTCGGCGTCAGGTGCACCTCGGCGCCGTCGACCCGGACCCGCCGCGTCGCCGGCTCCACGACCACCGAGCCCACCCGCAACGCCGCCGCGTCGCCCGGGGCGGACCGCGCCACCCGCCGCAGGATCGCCTCCACGCGCGCGACGAGGACCCGCATGCTGAACGGCTTCGTCAGGTAGTCGTCGGCGCCGACGCCGAGGCCGAGCAGCATGTCCGCCTCGCTGTCCCGCGCGGTCAGCATCAGCACGGGGACGGGGCGTTCCGCCTGGATCGCCCGGCACACCTCGAGCCCGTCCAGGCCCGGCAGCATCACGTCGAGGACGACCAGGTCCGGCCGCAGCCGCGAGACCAGCGCGACGCCGGCCGGCCCGTCCGCCGCGACCTCCACCGCGAACCCCTCCGAACGCAGCCGCGCGGCCACCGCGGACGCGATGGTCTCGTCGTCCTCGATGACCGCGACGGCTCGTTGGCTCACACGAGCGAGTCTAGGAACGCGCTGTGCCCGTCCGGTGCGCCCGGTGTGCGGGTCTCGTGAAGATCAGTGCCAGGCGGCCGGCCCGTCGGCGGTGGTGTTGATGCGGTGCGGCGTGCCGCCGGACCAGGTCCACACCTCCCAGTGCCGGTCGGCGTCCGACCCGGCGAGGACCGAGAGCAGCACGTGCCCGCCGTCCGCCGACTCGTCCAGGCGCCGCACGTCCAGGGTGCCGAGGTCGCCGATCTCGGTCCCGTGCAGGCCGTCCTCGTCGTAGCGGTACAGGCCGGTCCCGTCGTCGCAGGTCTTCGCGAGGACGAGCGTCGGCCGCTCGTTCGAGTCGGGCCGGCCCCACGTCACCGCCGCCCACCGGCAGTCCTTGTGCGTCGTGACCGTCGCGTCCGCCAGCTCGCCGAGCGAGTCGACGACGCGCAGGGTCGACCCGCCGGTGCTCGTGTCGGAGAAGGCGACGAACCGCCCGCCCACGGCCGGCCCGGCCAGCAGCTCGGCCCGGGCCGGTAGTGGGTAGGTCTGGTCCGGGCCGCCGGCACGGATGACGACCTCCCGCTCGCCGCTGTCGCAGCGGTCGCGGCCGAAGGCGAGGACGTCGCCGCGCCGGCTCGCCGGACCGACGGCGGCGTCGCCCGGGTACCGCACCACGGTCGTCGCCGGGCCGCCCGCGACGGGGACCGACCGGATCTCGGTCGCGCAGGTGCCGACGCCCTGCCCGTAGAGGACGGTGCGGCCGTCGGCCGACACCTCGTTCACCGTGGAGCCGCCGCCCGGCTCGAACGCCGTGAGGTAGCGCAGCAGCTTTCCGCTCGCGGTCGAGAACACCGCCAGCCGGCCGCCCCGCGACGACACGAACGTCTCCGGCATCGCGGCGGCCGTCGCCCGCGCGAACGTCACCGGCACCGCCGCCGCGCCGCTGATCCCGCCGCCGGTGCTGCTCGCGTTCGTGACGAGCACCGAGCCGGTCCCCGACGGCGTCGTGAACGCCAGCGTCGCGGACAGCACGTCCGGCGGCGACGTCGTCGCGCGCTCCGTGGCCAGCTCCACCGGCGCCGAGCCGGCGCCGTCGGCGCGCACCCGCACCGTGAACGACGGGTCGACCGCGCGGTACGTCCCCCGCACCTCCACCGGGCTGGTCACCGCCGCGCCCGCCGCCGGGGCGCCGAGCGTGAAGCCCGGCGCCGTCGCCAGCGTCACGACGAACGGCGCCGTCCCGCCGTCGCCGAAGCCCTGCACCGTCAGGCGCGAGACGTCGTACGGCTGCCCGTTCGGGTCGTTCCGGTGCACCGCCCACACCTGGCCCTGCACAGGGGCGACCGCGGCGTCGGCGACGCCGAGGTAGGTGCGCGCGAACGCGAGCGCCGCGCCCTCCGGCGTGGCGAGCGACGGGTACGCCGCGTGGTCCGCCTGCCACGCGCGGACCTCGCCGCGCGTCGTGAGCGGCCAGATCGCGCGGAGGGGCGTGGCGTCGCCGGCGGGTGCCGGCGGCGTCACGGTCGCGGTGGCGGACGGCGCCGGCGTGCTCGTCGCCGACGCGGACGGCGGCTGCGTCGCCGGCTGCTCCCGGATCGTCCGCGGGTCGGACCCGGAGGTCACCAGCACGGCGACCGCGGCGACCAGGGCGACCGCGCCGGCCAGCCCGGACGCCCACACCCAGCGGGTGCGGCGGCGGCGGACGGCGATGCCGTCGGTGATGGCGTTCCAGCCGGCCGGCGACGGCTCGACGGCGTCGGCCTCCAGGCGCAGGATCGCGCGGATCTTGTCGTCGGTGTTCATGACTGCGGCTCCAGGTGACGCGCCAGCGCGGCCTTGCCGCGGTGCAGGTGGGACTTCACGGCGCCCTGGGAGCAGCCCATCGCGGTGGCGATCTCCGCCTCGCTCAGGTCGCCGTAGAAGCGCAGCACGAGCGCCTCGCGCTGCTTCGGGGGGAGGGCGCGCAACGCGCCCATGACCGCGTCGCGTTCCGCGCCGGTGACGGCGAAGTCGTCCACGACGACCGTCTCCGGCCGCAGCCGGGGCGCGTGGCGCTCGGCCACCTGGCGGCGGCGCATCCGTGACCGGGACAGGTTGACGACCGTGGTCCGCAGGTACGCCAGCGCGCGGTCCGGGTCCTTGATCCGGCCCCACGCGCCGTGCATGCGGATGTAGGCGTCCTGCACGACCTCCTCGCTCGTCCCGACGTCGTCCAGCAGCAGGGCGGCGAGTCGGACGAGGGACCGGTAGTGCGCGCGGTACAGCTCCACCAGCTCGGTGTCGCCGTCGCCGGCGCGCGCGCCGTAGGCGCCCCGTCTCGGCATGGTTGCGATCATGCCGGTCCGGACGCGGAACTCGGCACGTTGGTTTACCGGCTGCCCTACGATGCGCCTCGTCGTCTTCGGGTGGGGGCCTTGATGAGGGAACGGCGCCGCCTGGCGTCCGCGCCCGGCGCGCTCGTGCTCGCCGGGCTGCTGGCCTGCCTCGGGTCGGGTCCGGCCGCCGCGCAGGAGCCGACCTGCCCGCCGACCAGGCCGCTCTGCTCCCCGACCCCGACGCCGACCGAGACGGGCCTGCCGACGCCGACCGGCACCCCGACGCCGACCCCCACGCCGACCCCGACGCCGACCCCCACGCCGACGCGCACCCGCACGTACTCGCCGCGCCCGACCCGGACGCGTTCCCGGACGCCGTCGTTCTCGCCGACGCCGTCGCGGACCCCCACGCCGACGGAGACCCCCACGCCGACGCCGAGCGCGACGACCGTCGCGCCGGTCGTCACGACGCCGCCGCCGGTCGCGAACGCCGGCAGCCGGACGAGCACGACCGGCCTCGTCGTCGTCGGCCTGGTGCTCGTCGTGCTGCTCGGCGTCGGCGGCGCCGTCGGCCTGTACCTGACGCGGGAGACCGAGGCGGTATAGGAAGGCGGCATGCCGTCCGACTGCCTGTTCTGCCGGATCGTCGCCGGGGAGATCCCGGCGACGGTCGTCCACGAGACCGACCGGGTGCTCGCGTTCCGCGACATCGACCCGAAGGCGCCCATCCACGTCCTCGTGATCCCGAAGGCGCACGCCGAGACCATCGGCGCCCTCGCCCGCTCCGACGCGGCCGCCGCCGGCGAGGTCGTCGCCGCCGCGTCGCTCGTCGCCGAGCAGGAGGGGGTCGCCGACGGCTGGCGGCTCGTCGCCAACAACGGCGCCCCCGTGGGCCAGACGGTCTTCCACGCGCACCTGCACGTGCTCGGCGGCGGCCCGATCGGCGAGCTGTGACGGCCGAGGCCGCCGCCGCCGCGTGCGCGGAGCTCGTGGCCAGGACCCAGTCCGAACGCCGCCTCCCGAGCATCAGCGCGACCGTCTTCCGCGGCGGTGAGCGCCTCTGGTACGGCGCGGCCGGCTCCGCGCGCCTCGACCCCGCGACGCCGCCGGACAGCGGCACGCAGTACCGCATCGGCTCGATCACCAAGACGTTCACCGCCGTGCTCGTCCTCCAGCTCCGCGACGCCGGGCTGCTCGACCTGGACGACCCGGTGTCGGCGCACGTCCCCGAGGCCGCGCACGGCGACGCGACGGTCCGCCGCCTGCTCGCGCACCTGTCCGGGCTGCAGCGCGAGCCGGTCGGCGAGGTGTGGGAGAGCCTCGCCACGCCGTCCCGCGACGAGCTGCTCGCCAACCTCGCGGAGTCCGAGCGCGTCCTCCCGCCGCACTTCCGCTGGCACTACTCGAACCTCGCCTACGCCGTCCTCGGCGAGGTCGTCGCCCGCCGCGCCGGCGGCACCTGGGAGGAGGCGCTCGCCGACCGCCTGCTCCGCCCGCTCGGCCTCGCCCGCACCACGCTCGCGCCCGAGGCGCCGTTCGCGCAGGGGTACCTCGTCCGCCCGTACGAGGACCGGGCCGCCGAGGAGCCGGACTTCGTCCTCAACGGCGTCGCCGCGGCCGCGGCGCTCTGGTCGACCTGCGACGACCTGGCCCGCTGGGGCGCGTTCCTCCTCGAGCCCGACCCGGCGGTCCTGAAGCCGGAGACGCTGGCCGAGATGACGTCGGTGCACACCATGGCCGACCCGGACGGGTGGACGCTCGGCTGGGGTCTCGGGCTGATGCTGTTCCGCCGCGGCGAACGCCTCCTCGCCGGCCACACCGGCGGCATGCCCGGCCACGTCTCCGTCCTCGCCGTCTCGCGCAAGGACGGCGTCGGCGCGGCCGCGCTCTGCAACAACTCGGCCGGCTTCCCCGCCCGCATGATGGGGCCGCGGCTGGTCGAGACGTGGCTGGAGCACGACCCCGCGCCGGTCACGCCGTGGGCGCCCGGCGAGGGTGTCCCGGACGCGTACGCGGGCGTGCTGGGCCGCTGGTGGAGCGAGGGCGGCGAGTGGGTGTTCTCCTGGCGCGGCGGCCGCGTCGAGGCGTTGCCGGACGGCGCGCCGCCCGGCACGGCCGTGTCGGCGTTCGCGCCGGCGGGCGACGACACGCTCCGCTGCGTCGCCGGCCACGAGGAGGGGGAGTGGCTGCGGCTCGTCCGCGACGGCTCCGGCGCGGTCGTCAAGATGTACTGGGCGACGTACCCGCTCACCCGCGAGCAGTCGACGTTCGGCTCGACGGGCTAAAATCGAGCCGATGGCCGACACCGTGAAGACGAAGATCGTGGTGCCCGGCGCGCACTCGATGGTGAGCCTGCTCGGCCAGCGCGACGAGCTGCTCGCGATCATCGAGCGGGCGTTCCGGTCCGACATCATGGTCCGTGGCAACGAGATCACCGTCACCGGCGACGGCGACGAGGCGGCGCTGGCCGTCCGCGTGTTCGAGGAGCTGATCGCCCTGCTCGACAAGGGCGACGTGCTCACCGGCGAGACCGTCGAACGTTCCGTGTCGATGCTGCGCCGCGCCGACACCGACCACCCGGCCGAGGTGCTCTCGCTCAACATCCTGTCGACCCGCGGCCGCACCATCCGTCCCAAGACGCTGAACCAGAAGCGCTACGTCGACGCGATCGACAAGCACACGATCGTCTTCGGCATCGGCCCGGCCGGCACCGGCAAGACCTACCTCGCCATGGCCAAGGCCGTGCAGGCGCTCCAGGGCAAGCAGGTCAACCGCATCATCCTCACCCGCCCCGCCGTCGAGGCGGGGGAGCGGCTCGGGTTCCTGCCCGGCACGCTGTACGAGAAGATCGACCCGTACCTGCGGCCGCTCTACGACGCCCTGCACGACATGATCGACCCGGAATCAATTCCACGATTAATGGCTGCGGGAACAATTGAAGTGGCGCCATTAGCGTATATGCGTGGCCGCACCCTTAATGATGCATTCATCATTCTCGATGAAGCGCAGAACACTTCTCCCGAGCAGATGAAGATGTTCCTCACCCGGCTCGGGTTCGGGTCGAAGATCGTCGTCACCGGCGACGTCACCCAGGTCGACCTGCCGACCGGCACCAAGAGCGGCCTGCGCGTCGTGCGCGAGATCCTCGACGGCGTCGAGGACGTCCACTTCGCGACGCTGACGAGCACCGACGTCGTGCGGCACAAGCTCGTCAGCGAGATCGTCGACGCGTACGCGCGCTTCGACGCCGAGGAGTCCGCCGCGCGCGCGACGACTCCCGCCCGCGGCCAGCGCCGGCCGCGGCGCGACTGACGTGGCGATCTTCGTCGCGAACGAGAGCGGCGCCACCGTGGACGAGCAGTCCCTCGTCGCGCTGGCCCGGCACGTCCTCGACCAGATGGGCGTCGCCCCGATGGCCGAGCTGTCGATCCTGCTGGTCGACGTCGGCGCGATGGAGCAGCTCCACGTGCGCTGGATGAACGAGCCCGGCCCGACGGACGTGCTCGCGTTCCCGATGGACGAGCTCGAGGGCACCCGCATGGTCGCCCACCCGGGCGACGACGACGAGCCGGAGCCGGCGCTGCTCGGCGACGTCGTGCTCTGCCCGGAGGTCGCCGCCGCGCAGGCGGTGACGGCCGGCCACTCCACGGAGGACGAGCTGCACCTGCTCTGCACGCACGGCGTCCTGCACCTGCTCGGCTACGACCACGGCGAGCCCGAGGAGGAGCAGGCGATGTTCCGGGAGCAGGCGCGGCTGCTCGCGTCCTGGCGCGCCGCCCGCGATGTCTGACGTCCCGCTGCTCGCCGTCGCGTTCGCGCTGGTCGTCGTCGCGGGCGCGTTCGCGATGGTCGAGACGGCGATCTCGCGCACGTCGCGGGTCCGCGCCGACGGGCTGCTCCGCGAGGGCCGCCGCGGCGCCGAGCGCCTCGCCATCGTCGCCACCGACACCCCGCGCTACCTCAACGTCGTGCTGCTGCTGCGCATGGCCGCCGAGCTGACCGCCGTGACGATCGTCGCCGACCTCATCATCGTGGCCCGCGGCGGCCCGGGCCGGTGGTCCATCGTCATCGCGGCGTCGTTGATGACCGTCGTGTCGTACGTGCTCGTCGGCGTCGCGCCGCGCACGCTCGGCGCGCAGCACGCCGACACGATCGCGCTGCGCTGCGCCGGCGCGGTGATCGGGCTGACCCGTGTCCTCGGGCCGTTGCCGAAGCTGCTGATCCTCGTCGGCAACGCCGTCACGCCCGGCCGCGGCTTCCCGAGCGGGCCGTTCGCCAACGAGGCGGAGCTGCGCGACCTCGTCGACCTCGCGGAGGAGCGCCAGGTCATCGAGGAGGGCGAGCGGGTGATGATCCACTCGGTCATCGAGCTCGGCGACACGCTCGTCCGCGAGGTGATGGTGCCGCGCCCGGACATCGTGTTCATCGAGCGCGGCAAGACCGTCCGCCAGGCCCTCTCGCTCGCGCTGCGCTCCGGCTTCTCCCGCATCCCCGTCATCGGCGACTCCGCCGACGACGTGCTCGGCGTCGCCTACCTCAAGGACCTGGTCCGCCGCTCGCAGGAGGGGAAGGACGAGGCGAAGGTGGAGGAGTGCGCGCGGGCGGCGACGTTCGTGCCGGACTCGAAGCCGGTGGACGAGCTGCTCCGCGAGATGCAGGCCGGCCAGATCCACATCGCGGTCGTCATCGACGAGTACGGCGGCACCGCCGGCATCGTCACCATCGAGGACATCCTCGAGGAGATCGTCGGCGAGATCGCCGACGAGTACGACCGGGAGGTGCCGCCGGTCGAGCGCGTCTCCGACGACTGCGTCCGCGTCACCGCGCGGCTGCCGATCGACGAGGTCAACGAGCTGTTCGACGTGACGCTGGAGTTCGAGGACGTGGAGACCGTCGGCGGCCTGCTCGCCGCCGAGCTCGGCCGGGTGCCGATCCCGGGCGCGACCGTCACGCTGGAGGGGCTGACGTTCGTCGCGGAGTCGGCGAAGGGCCGCCGCAACCGCATCGGCACCGTGCTCATCACCCGGCGCGCGTGAGCCGCCACGCCGCCGGCAGCAGCCCCGCCGCGAGCAGCACCTTCACCGCGTCGCCCACGAGGAACGGCCGCGCCCCCAGCGCCAGCGCCCGGCCGAGACCGACGTGCAACGAAGCCGCCAGCCACGGCACACCCACCGCGTAGACGAGCAGCGTGCCGAGCGCCATCGTCGCGACCGTGCGGGCGGGCGTGCGGTCGCCGCCGCGCGCGGCCAGCGCGCCGACGACGGTGGCCGCGACGACGAAGCCGAGCACGTAGCCGAACGTCGGCCCGCCCCAGCCGGACCGGTGGGCGGCGTACCACGGCAGGCCGGCCGCGCCGGCGGCGAGGTAGAGCAGCGTGCTCGCGAACGCCCGCCACGTCCCGAACGCCGCCCCCACCAGCAGCACCGCGAGCGTCTGGCCGGTGACCGGCACGGGCGTGCCGGGGATGCGTACCGACACCTGGGCGGCGAGCCCGGTGAACGCCGCCCCGGCGGCGACCAGCGCCACGTCGCGCAGCCGCGTTCCGGGCAGCAGGTCGGCGAGCACGAGCGGGCGGTGCGGCACGGCGGCGTCGGTCAACGTGTCCTCCTCGGGTCGGGGTTCCAGAGGAGCCGTACGCGCGCCGGGCCCCGGCGTGACGCGGCGCGGCGCCGACGCGCCGTCAGACGGGCGCCTGCGCGCGCCGCGAGCGCTCGCGCACCGCCGCGCCGTAGACGGCGGCCTGGGCGCGGCGTTGCAGGCCGAGCTTGGCGAAGATGCTCGACACGTAGTTCTTCACGGTCTTCTCCGCGAGGAACATCTCGCCGGCGATCTGGCGGTTCGTCAGGCCGTCGGTGAGCAGGTCGAGCACCCGGCGCTCCTGCTCGGTGAGCCCGGCCAGCCGCGGGTCGCGGCGCGGTGGGTGGCGCAGCCGTTCGAGGACGCGGCCGGTGACGTGCGGGTCGAGCAGCGAGCCGCCGTAGCCGACGGTGCGGACCGCCGCGACCAGGTCGTCGCCGTGGATGCGCTTGAGCACGTAGCCCGCGGCCCCGGCGAGGATCGAGTCGTAGAGCGCCTCGTCGTCGGCGAACGACGTCAGCATCAGCACCCGCAGCCCCGGCTGGGCGGAGCGCAGGTCGCGGCAGAGCGTGACGCCGTCGCCGTCGGGCAGGCGGACGTCGACCACCGCGACGTCGGGCCGCAACGCGGGGACGCGCGCGAGCGCGTCCGCGACCGTGCCGGCCTCGCCGACGACCACGATCCCCGGGTCGCTGCCCAGCAGGTCGCGGACGCCGAGGCGGACCACCTCGTGGTCGTCCACGAGGAACACCGTGACGGCGTCAGGCATGGCTGGGCTCCCGCCGTGCGGTGCCCGCGGCGCAGGTGGTCGCGACCTCGGCGGCCCAGGCGCGGACGGCGGCCCAGTCGCGGGCGTCGCAGGCGGGCATCCGGTTGAACGGGAACCGCAGCTCCTCCGGGCGGACCACGCCGCCGAAGACCGCAACCCAGCGCGGCGAGAGCTCCGGCGCGCGCGCCAGCGCGGCGTCGAGCTGCGCGCGCGACGCGGCGACGTCGGCCGGCTCCAGCGTCCGCGGCCCCATCGCGAAGACCGCGAGGTCGCGCTCGTCGAGCCGGGACCGCAGCCGCTTCAGCAGCCGCCGCGCGGCCGGGTGCCACCGCCCCGTGTAGAGCGCGCCGCCCAGCACCACCGTCGCGTACCGCGACACCTCGCGGACGTCGCGCGCGTCGCGCACGTCCACCGCCAGCCCGTGCAGCCGCAGCAGGTCCGCGACCGCCTCCGCCACCTCGCGCACCGACCCGTGCTTCGAGCCGTACGCCACCAGCACGCGTCCCGACGTCTCGTCCATGACCGCCTCCTCGGTCCCCGACGCTAGGCGCCGCGCGCCGCGCCCACCCGGGCCGGTCGCACCCGGCCCGCGGGACGAACGTCCCGTCCCGCGCCCCGGCCGGACGCCCCCTCAACGCGGGCCGCCCGCCTCTCCCGCGCGGCCGCGCCGCGCGCGACGGTGGCACCGGCGCGGCGGGCGCCGCGCATTGGCCCCGAGAGGGTGAGGACGTATGCAGACCGCCGTCAGTCCCGAACCGCGGCTCGCGCCGCCCCCGATCCGCGTCCCCCGCGCGCACGGCTGGTCCGCCGGCCACCTGCTCGCCGCCGTCGTGGTCGTGCTCATGGTCGCGACCTCGCTCGGCGGGCTGCTCGCGGCCGGCTTCTACACCGACGGCACCTGGGCCAGGTCGGCGTTCCGCGGCAACGACCTGGCGACGCTGGCCGTCGCGGCGCCGCTGCTCGGCACCGCCCTCGCGTACTCCGTCCGCGGCTCGCTGCGCGGGCGGCTGGTCACGCTCGGCATGCTCGGCTACGGCGTCTACAACTACGCGTTCTACGTGTTCGGCGCGGCGTGGAACGACTGGTTCCTGCTGCACGTCGCCGCCCTCGTCGCCTCCCTCTACGGCCTGCTGCTGCTCGCCGCGGGACTCGACCGCGAACGCCTCGCGCGCGCGGTGACGCCGGGCGTGCCGCGGCGCGCGGTGGCGGCGTTCACGGCGTTCACCGGGCTGGTGCTGGCGGGCCTGTGGACCTGGCTGTCGCTGCGCTACGCCGTCACCGGCGAGCTCGACACCGGCACCACGCCGGCGGACGCGATGCACCTCGTGTTCGCGCTCGACCTGACGCTGATGGCGCCGGCGCTGGTCGCCGCGGCGGTGCTGCTGTGGCGGGACACCGCAGCCGGGTTCGCCGCGGCCGTCGCCGCGAACGTCCTCGGCGGCGCGTACCAGGTCGCGCTCGCGAGCGGCGCGCAGTTCCAGGCGGACGCCGGCATCGCGGGCAAGGGCTGGTTCAGCCTGCCCGGCCTGTTCGTGACGATCGGGTCCGTCGCGGCCGCGGCCGTGCTGCTGCGCCACGTCCGGTCCGGCAGCAGGACGTGACGGTCCGGGCGGCTACGCCGTGAGCGCGACCGCCGCGGCGGCGACGGCGAGGCCCCCCGCGAGGCTGCCGAGCATCGTCGCCGCGGCCTTCGCGTACGCGCCGTCCGCCGCCAGCCGCACCGTCTCCCACGACAGGGTGCTCCACGTCGTGAACGCCCCGCAGAAGCCGGTCCCCACCAGCGCCTCCGTCCCCGTCCCGGGGTGCCGCCCGGCCAGCAGGCCGAGCACCAGCGAGCCCAGGACGTTGACCGCGAACGTCCCCCACGGCAGGCCGCCGCGCCGCCCCACCCACCCGTCGAGCAGGTAGCGCGCCGGGGCGCCGACGGCCGCGCCGAGCGCGATCGCGAGCACGATCACGGCGACCGCCGTCCCGCGAGCGCGCGCCCGGCGGCGATCCCCGCGGCCGTCGCCAGCAGCCCAGCCGCCACGGTCGCGGCGACGTACGCCGCCGCCGTCCCGCCGCGGCCGTCGCGCGCCAGCAGCACCGCCTGCACCACGAGCGCGCTGAACGTCGTGTACGACGCGACGAACCCCACCGCCGCGAACGCCCGCACGTACCGCGCCGGCGGCCACGTCTCCACGACCAGCACGAGCAGCAGGCCGAGCGCGAGGCAGCCGGACGTGTTGACGAAGAACGTCGCCAGCGGGAAGCCGCCGCGCGGCGCCGCCACCGCGAGGCCGACGCCGTAGCGTGCCAGCGCGCCGAGCACCCCGCCCGCCGACACCGCCGCGAGCACGCGCGGCTCGGCCTGACGGCCGCCCGCGGCCGGCGCGCCGGGGTCCGGCGGCAGCGCCGCGTCGCCGTCCGTGCTCCACCTCCGCGCTCGTGAACATCGTGGCCCGGCAGGTGCCACCCGGTGCGGCGCCGAAACCCGCACCGTCCGCCCCTACACTCCCGCAGATCCCCGCCACCCGGAGAGAGGTTCCATGAAGCGGCTCACCCTGAAGGTCGAACGACTCGCCGAGCTCGACGCCGACGAGCTGCACGAGGTCGCCGGCGGCACCTACACCGGCGCGCCCGGCTGCATCGTGTCGTACCAGCCGCCGTGCCTCTCGGTGCTCTGCTCCTTCGTCGACTGCATCAAGACCCGCTGAACCCGGCTCACCCGAGGGCGGCGCGCGCGTACCACCGCGCGCGCCGCCCTCGCGGCGTTCAGCGGGCGGGGCCGACCGGCCCGCGGATGCCGACCCGGTCCGCCACCAGCAGCGGCCGCGGCACCGGCGCCGCCGCCCGCAACGGCCGGCGCGCCCGGGCCGCCTGCTCGTCGCGCATGAGCTGCTTGAACGCCAGGAAGTCCATGTCGGAGTTCGGGTCGAAGTGGCCGATGTCCGCCTGGTCCAGGTAGTCGAAGTACGGGTAGTGGGTGAGGTTGCTCTCGGCGTACAGGTAGCACTGGATCGTGATGCACGGCTCGGTGCCGTCGTTCCTGAGCTGGTGCACCTGGTTGAGCCGCGCCGAGATCCAGGTCACCTCGTCCTTCGCGAACGACACCTGTCCGAACGGCTCCGTGTGGTGCGGCGAGAGCATCGCGAACAGGCTCACGTGGATCTCGCCGTGCAGCACCTTGATGACCGCGTCGGCGCCGCCGTGGTTGTGGATCGGCGAGTAGTGCCCGCTCGGCCAGATCTCCATGACGAACGGCACGCCCGGCGACTCGCCCTGGTTGAGTCCCAGCGTGATCCGCAGGTACGTCATCTGCGGGTCCGGCTTGCCGAACTCGTCGGCCTTCGCCTTCAGCGTCCGGTAGCACCAGCCGTCCGGGTCGTCGATGCTCTCCTTGATCGCCCGCCCGAAGTCCGGGAAGTCCGGCGTGTCCAGCGTGAACGCCGGGCCGGCGACGTTGGCGTAGAGGACCTGGCAGGTCGGCGTGAGGTTCGCGGCGACGGTGACGGCGCCGGTCGCGGCGTCCTCCATCGTCATCGCCGAGTCGGGCACGACGCGCATCGGCGGGTCGACCACGACCGGGTCGCGCCACAGGTCGGCGGCGTCCGCGACGCCGCCCTCGACGCGCACCGTCTCCACCTGCGCGAGCCACGCGTACGGGTCCGCCTTGCCCTTCGGCGGCGCGTCGAGCGCGTACCGCGCGAGCTTGGTGTTCAGCCGCATCTCGCCCTTGCCGTACATCAGCGCGCGGTTGTGGCTGTCGATGCTGAACCAGTACTCGCAGAGCGGGTCCGGGTCGATGCCCGCGCCGGGGACGTCGACCACGTCGGTCCACCGGCTCGCCCGGCGGCGGCTCAGCCGTACGCCGTCCGCGTCGACGGTCCAGCGGAACGCCTCCGCGCCGCGCGCCTCCGACGCCGCCACCGTGACCGTGAACGCCGCCGCGTCCGGGTCGGTCACGACCACCGTGCCCTGCCCCGTGACGAGCAGCCGGACCACCCGGTCGCCGGGCAGCGAGTCGAGCGCGAGGTGGGCCGGGACCCGTTGGAACGTCTCGTTCTGATGCGTCATGCGCCGTCCCTCTCCTGATGAGGGCGCGCGTCGCCAGCGAAGTGCACCCCCGTACGAAAACGCTGTGGCCGCACCGTAGCCCTTAGGGTGCTGGGGGAGTCGAGGAGGCGCGGTGTCGGACGAGTTCGCGAAGCAGGTAGGGGAGGCGTACGCGTTCACGGGCGCGGCGCTGGAGCTCGGTGCGCTGGTCACCGGCAACGAGGCGCACCCGGACACGCGCATCCGGATGCCGCTGTCGATGCTGAACCGCCACGGTCTCGTCGCCGGCGCGACCGGCACCGGCAAGACGAAGACGTTGCAGCTCATGGCCGAGCAGCTCTCCGCCGCCGGCGTCCCGTGCTTCCTCGCCGACATCAAGGGCGACGTGTCCGGCATGGCCGCGCCCGGCGTGCCCGGCGACCGCATCGCGACGCGGTCGCGCGACGTCGGCGACGAGTGGGCGCCCGCGGCGTTCCCGGTGGAGTTCCTCTCCATCGGCGGCGTCGGTACCGGCGCCGCCGTGCGCGCCACGATGACCGGCTTCGGCCCGCAGCTCCTCGCCAAGGTGCTCGGCCTCAACGACGTGCAGGAGTCCAGCCTCGGCCTCGTCTTCCACTACGCCGACCGGGCCGGCCTGCCGCTGCTCGACCTCAAGGACCTGCGCGCGGTCATCTCGTTCCTCGTCAGCGAGGAGGGGAAGGCCGAGCTGCAAGGGCTCGGCGGCCTGTCGTCGTCGACCGCGGGCGTGCTGCTGCGCGAGCTGGTCGCGCTGGAGGACCAGGGCGCGGGCGTGTTCTTCGGCGAGCCGGAGTTCGACACGGCCGACCTGCTCCGCGTCACCCCCGACGGCCGCGGCGTCGTCTCCGTCATGGAGCTCCAGGGGCTCCAGGACCGGCCCGCCGTCTTCTCGACGTTCCTCATGTGGCTGCTCGCCGACCTGTTCCACGACCTGCCCGAGGTCGGCGACCTCGACAAGCCGAAGCTGGTGTTCTTCTTCGACGAGGCGCACCTGCTCTTCGACGACGCGAGCAAGGGGTTCCTCGACGCGGTCGCGCAGACCGTGCGGCTGATCCGCAGCAAGGGCGTCGGCGTGTTCTTCGTGACGCAGACGCCGAAGGACGTGCCGGCCGACGTGCTCGCCCAGCTCGGCAACCGCATCCAGCACGCGCTGCGCGCGTTCACGCCGCAGGACGCGAAGGCGTTGAAGGCGACGGTCGGCACGTTCCCGCGGACCGAGGAGTACGACCTCGAGGAGCTGCTCACCCAGCTCGGCATCGGCGAGGCCGTCGTCACGATCCTCTCCGAACGCGGCGCCCCGACGCCGGTCGCGTGGACGCGGCTGCGGGCGCCGCGGTCGTTGATGGCGCAGCTCGACCCGGCGCAGCAGCAGTCGCTCGTCGCGGCCTCGCCGGTCGCGCAGCGGTACGCGACCGCGATCGACCGGGAGTCGGCGTACGAGCGGCTCGCCGCCCGGCTCGCGCCGCCGCCGGAGGCGCCCGCGGCGCGGCCCGAGCCGGAGCCGCGCGCGAAGAAGGAGAAGCACCACGCCGAGGCCGCAGCGGCGGGCGGCGTGATGGGCGCGCTCGGCGGCTTCCTCGGCTCGTCCATGGGGCGGTCGATGAGCCGGTCCATCGGCAGCGCGATCGGCCGGGAGATCACCCGCAGCATCTTCGGCACCGCCCGCCGCCGCCGACGCTGACTCAGGCCGGCACCGCGACCCGCCGCCGCGCCCAGAACGGCGCGTCCGGCCAGCGGCGTTCCAGTCGCGTTGCGGCGCAGCGACGGGCCCGCCGACGGCGCCTCCGGGATGTCCAGCGCGATCTGGAACTCGTACCAGGCGCTCTTGGCGTTCGCGACGTGGACCGTCCACGCGATGTCCGCGTTGTCCGCCGTCAGCTCGCGCACGACCTCGCCGTACGCGTTGTAGCCGCAGACGCGGAAGCGCGCGGCCTGCCGCTTCAGGCCGCCCGCCGCGTCCTTGTACGAGCCCTCCGGCAGCGGCGGCGGGTCCGGCACCTCGGGGCCGTAGAAGAACTCGTCCGGGCTGTCGCCCACCCGCGCCACCCCGAGCGCGGGGTGGATCGCGGCGCGGACGATGGTGGTGCGGATCGGGTCGGTGGCGCCGGTGCTTCCCGGCGCGCGGTCGTCGGGCATGGGCGTGCCCCCGTCTCGCTCGTGCGTCCCCCTACGCGGCGCACGCTAGGCCCGGCGACGGCCCGGCCGCAAGATCGTTCAGCAGGTGCGGGTCTGCAGGCAGACGTCAATGCTGAGCGGGTTGCAGACCTGGTAGCTCTCGGTGCAGTCGTACTTGGTCCGGAACGACGCGCCGATGACGAGCATCAGGTCGCCCGGCTCCAGCTCGGTGAGGGTCTCCTTCTTGAGCGTGAGCGAACGCATGCGGGGCTCCTTCGGTGAGGGGCCGGCTGGTCAGGCGAGGCGGACGGATCCGCTGACGCCGGTCGCCCAGCCGGTGCGGGTGACGACGACACGGTAGAGCCCGCCGGTCGGCGCGCGGAACGCCACCCGTCCCGTCGACGGCAGCGCCGCCGAGAGGACGTTGACCCAGCCGGTGCTGCGCCAGGCCTGGAGCCGCGCCGTGCCGCCGCCCGCGGCGGGCGAGACGGTGACCGCGACGGCCCGGCCGGACGTCGCGAGCGTCACCCGCGGCGACACCGCGAGCGACCGCGCCGCCGACACCGGCGCGAGCGCCGTCATGCCGGCGAAGCGCACCGAGTACTCCATCGGGTACGGCGGGTGGATCGTCACGGCGTACGTGCCGGTGGATGTCGTCGTCGTTCCGCCGAGGCGGACCATCGCCGCAGTCGAGCCCTTGCGCCGCCCGTACAGGTCCAGCCGCGCGCCCGCCACGCCCGCGCCGGCGGGCGTCGTCAGCCGGCCCTTGACCACGCTGTACGAGCCGGAGACGACGCTCGCCGGGACGGTCGCCGACAGCCGCGGCACCGGCCGCGGCAGCACCGACACGGCGGCCGAGGAGTCGCCGGCGCCCTTGGCGTTGACGGCGTTGACCGTGAACGAGTACGTCGTGCCGTTGGTCAGCCCGGTCAGTGTCGCGGTGCGGGCGGTGGCCGACGTGCTCGCCACGACGGTGCCCTGCGCGTTGCGGACCTCGAACGCCGTGAGCGGGCTGTGGCCGTCGTCCGCCGGTGGCTGCCAGGTGACCTTCGCGCTGCCGTCGCCGGGGGAGACCGCCACACCGACGGGAGCCGTCGGCGTCGTGACGACGGTGATGGTCGTGTCGACGCCGGGTGTGTCCTCGCCGGCGCGCACCTCGAACACCCGCGCCTGCGACTCGAGCAGGACGCCCGGCGCCCACACCGACGACACCACGCCCGCGCCGCAGTCGTAGAACAGCGCCTTGTACGTGCCGGGCCGCAGCCCGCCGACGGAGAACGTGCCGTCCTGGCCGGTGTGCCACATCCCGCCCGACGGGCTGTCGGTGGCGTTGACGTTGACGCAGACGCCGTACAGGGGCAGCCCGAACTGGTCGTAGACCGTGCCGCTGGCGCTGCCGCCGCGCACCATCGTCGCGTCGGCGGTCAGCGTCGTGCCGCTGGTCACCGCCAGCGACGGGGCGTCCTCGTACTCGGCGGCGCCGTCGTTCCAGACCGGCACGTACCGGCCCGGCCGCACGAAGCAGTCGCTGAACCGCACCCGGTAGTCGTCGTGCGGCGCCAGACCGGTGATCGTGTACCGGCCGTCGTCGTCGGTGTTCGCGCCGGTCGGCGGCAGGTGCGCGCTCGCCGACTCCGGCCAGACGCAGACCTGCGCGATCGGTGCGCCGCTGGCGTCGGTGACCCGGCCGGTGATCGTGCCGCCGGGGTGGACGACCTGGTCGACGCCCGCGGTCTCCTGCTCCAGCTCGACCGTGACCAGCTCGCCCGTCGCCGGGTCGTCGGTGCCGCGGTAGTACGCGGGGGCGACGTTGCCGCCGTGGCAGGACCGGAACGACACCCGGTACGAGCCGTAGTCCAGCGCCCGGATCACGTAGGTGCCGTCCAGGCCGGTGCGCGCCGCGCCGCCCTGGCCGCTGAGCACGTGCGACGCGGAGGCGCACACGTCCGGCACCGGGTCGCCGTTCTCGTCGCGCACCGTGCCGCTGATGCGCCCGCCGCGCGGCAGCGCCATGTCGACGTCGGTGAGGCTGACGCCCGCGACCAGGCTCACCGGCAGGGCGGTCTCGCGCGTCTGCGCGTCCGGCCACCACCGCGTCACCAGGTCCTCGTCCTGGCAGCAGTTGCCGAACTGGAGCTTGTAGACCGTGCCGCGCAGCCCCGTCACCCGGTAGTGCCCGTCCGCGTCGGTCCACCCCTGGCGGCCCGTGAACATGCCGGTGATGCCGTCGTAGACGATCGCGCTGACACCCGCGATCGGGTTCCCGTCCGGGCCGCGCACCGTGCCCGTGATCGACAGGCCAGGCGTGAGCGCGCCGTCGATGCCGGTGACGTGCGCGGCCTCCGTGACCGCGATCGGGGTCGCGGCGCCGGCCGTGGTGGCGTTCGGGTACCAGGTCGCGGCGGTGACGCCGGTGCAGTCGGAGAACTCCACCCGGTACGTGCCGATGGCCAGGTGGTCGATGAGGTAGGAGCCGTCGTCGCCGGTCATGGCGTAGCGGTCGAGGCTGCCCTGCGCCGTGCCCGGCGTCGCGCGCACGCACTGCTTCGGGTACGGGTTGCCCTGGTCGTCGCGGACGACGCCCGCGATCGTCGCCGGCCGCGGCAGCGTCGCGTCCACACCCGTGTGCTCCGCGCCCGCCGTCACCTCCACGTCGGGCGACTGCGCCGCGTCCGGCGTGTCGCCGTAGAGGACGCCCGTGTAGGTGTTGTAGCCGTAGAACGCGAGCCGGTACTTCGCGGCGGGCAGGCCGCGCGCCAGCCAGTGGCCCTGCGCGTCCGTCCGCAGGTCCGTGTCGATCGGGTACGGGATGCTCCCGTCGCTCACCGGGCGCAGGTCCACGCTCGCGTTCGCGATGGGCTCGCCGGCGGTGTTGCGCACCGTGCCGGACATCGCGCCGCCGCGCGGCATCGTCCCGTCCACGCCAGTCCGCTGCTGCCCGTCCGCCAGCGTGACGACGGTCGCGTTGTAGCGGTACGGCGCGTTCGGCCAGTACCGCGTCACCAGGTCGCGGTCGCCGCAGTCGGCGAACCGCACGTAGTACGAGCCGGCCGGCGCCGTGACGCCGTACGTGCCGTCGGCGCCCGTCCGCGCGGTCGCGACCGGGGTGCCGTTGACGGCGCTGCTCACGAGCCCGACGCAGACGTCCGCGAGCGGCGTGCCTCCCGTGTCGGCGACGCGGCCGGACACGGTCGCGCCCGACGCGGACGCGACGCCCGGCGCCGCGGCCAACACCGAAGCGACCGTTGCCAGCAGAACCAGACCCCGACGCATCACGCGCCCCCTCCCCAGGTGCATACCGGCAGGGTACGGGCAATCCCGACCCGTCGCGCCCACCCTGCGAAATCGAGGCGCTACTCGCCGTTCGGATACGTCGCGCGGGCATCTCGAACCGGTCAGCAGCGCGCGATCGATCAGGGTTCAAGGAGCGGCCCGAGCCGGGGCTACAAGGTCAGGGATCGTGCCGCTGACACTGCGGCTTTCGTGGAGTGAGCGACGGGGTCGAAGCGGCGACAACCGGGACCACAACGAGCTGGCACCTTGCGTCAACCCACATTGAGGTGCATGCGAGCCATCGAAAGCGCTCCCCGGAACAGCGGCGCTTCGACTCGTCCGCGCGACTCGACGTCAGCGACGAATATCTCCAAGAGGTCGAGCAAGTCCTGCACGATGGCTTCGTACGTGCGCTCGGCGTCGTCTGCCGTGACGGCGTACGGGTCGTCGGGGGTCCGTCCGCGCGACAGGTGCACGACCTGCTGGCTAGCCAGTTGCCACACGGTCCGTAGCCGAGCGACGCGGTCGTCGTCGTCGGGCGGTCGCAGCGCTCCGAAGTCGCCGGCGGAGAAGTCGCGTCGGTCGGCTTCGCTCCGGACCTGGAGGAAGTCGATGAGCAGCCGCGCGTGGACGAGGAAGGATTCCACGCATGCGTTGGCGATGGTGCTCTCGTGGTGCGTCGTCTTGCTTCGAAGCGCACCCAGCATCTCGATCGAGTACGCGACGTGTTGTGCCTGTCGAACGGGAACCGACAGGTCGCGGCCCCACAGGTCTTCCGGTGCCACGACTCTCCGCTCAGCCGAGAAGTGCCACGACCACGCCGACGACCGCGGCTGCCGCGTTGAGCGCCGTCAACCACGTGATGATCGTCGTGAGCCTCGTGACCTGTGCGGTCAACGCCTCTATCCGGTCGCCTGACCGCACGGTGTCGCGGCGCGCGAGTTCCTCGAGGTAGTAACTCACGCCGACAATTGTGTGCTCGGCGGCGGCGTCGTGTAGCGCCACGAGTTCCTCGTCGGTTCGACTGCGGAGTTCGGCAAGCTTGTCGCTCATGGCTCCAGCGTATGCACCGACCCGGACGTGATCTCGCCCAGTCTGCCGGGATGACGGCTCAGTCGGACGAGGCCGAGTTCTGCTCCCATGCTCTGATTCGCGCAGCCTTCGGAGGCGTTGCGAGGTCAGCGATCAGGCCGCTGACCTGCGGTTATCGTGGGGTGAGCGACGGGGGTCGAACCCGCGACAACCGGGACCACAACCCGGTGCTCTACCAGCTGAGCTACGCCCACCATGCGTGCGGCGCAGAGTCTACGGCACGGCGGGCGGCTCGGCCGCCGAGTTGTCGGCGGGCGCGGACGGCGGCGGCGCGAAGATCGCCGAGCGGTAGTAGCGCAGCTCCTCGACGGACTCCTGGATGTCGGCGAGGGCGCGGTGGCCGCCGGCCTTCTGCGGCGCGTGGTGGTACGCCTTCGGGTACCACCGGCGGGCCAGCTCCTTGATCGAGGAGACGTCGATCATCCGGTAGTGCAGCCACGCGTCGAGCGCCGGCATGTGGGCGACGATGAACGTCCGGTCGGTGGCGATGGAGTTGCCGCACAGGGGAACGGCGCGCGGCTCGGGGACGTGGGCGCGCACGAGGTCGAGCACGGCGGCCTCGGCCTCGGCGAGGGACACGGTGGACGCCAGCACGGCGTCGGTGAGGCCGGACTTCGCGTGCATGTCGCGCACGACGTCGACCATGCCGTCGAGGGCCTCGCGCGGCTGGTGGACGACGATGTCGAGGCCCTCGGCAACGGGCTGGAGCTCGGAGTCCGTGATGAGCGTGGCGATCTCGAGGATCACGTCGCGCGCCGGGTCGAGCCCGGTCATCTCCAGGTCGATCCACACCAGCCGGTCGATCATGGCCGCAGCCTAGTCGGGCCTGCGTCTCGCCGAGCCCTGCGAGGCCGTTTCCCGGTGACCCGGTGTGGGGACAACGTCACCATGCTGACCATCATCCTGATCGTCCTGGTCCTGCTCCTCCTCCTCGGTGGCGGCGGCTGGTACCGCGGCCGTAACCGCGGCCTGTAGACAGGCACGATCACTCCGTAGCGCAGCGAGGCGGACGGCCACCGGCCGGACGCCTCGTTCCGCTGCCCGGGTCGGCGTAACACGGCGTTCACCTCGGCCGAACGCCATCGAAACACCGCCGCCCTAACCTCGCCCGCAACGGCGAGGAGGTGCGGCCCTGAGCGTCACGCGCGTCCTGCTCGACGTGCTCGTCGTGCTCTTAGCGGCGAAGGGCGCGGCCGAGGTCGCGGAGCGGCTGAACGTCCCCACGGTCGTCGGCGAGATCGTCGCCGGCCTGCTGGTGGGGCCGTCGCTGCTGGGCCTGGTCGGCGACGGCAACGACGTCCTCCGCGTGCTCGGCGAGCTCGGCGTCATCCTGCTGCTGCTCGACGTCGGGCTGGAGATGGACCTCACCGAGCTCGGCGCGGTGGGCCGGGCCAGCCTCGGCGTGGCGGTGGTGGGGGTGGCGCTGCCGCTGGCAGGCGGCGGCGGGGCCGCACTGCTGGTGGGGCTGACGGGGAAGCAGGCGCTGTTCGTCGGCGCGGCGCTGACGGCGACGAGCGTGGGCATCACGGCGCGGGTGTTCGGCGACCTGCGCGCGCTCGCGACGGTCGAGGCGCGCACGGTGCTCGGTGCGGCCGTCGCCGACGACGTGCTCGGGCTGGTGATCCTGACCGTCGTGGTGCGCGTCGTCGCGGAGGGCAGCGTCTCCGCGGCAACGGTCGGGGGCGTGGTGGCGGCGGCGCTCGCGTTCCTCGGCGTCGCCGGTTACGCAGCCGTGCGCGGCGCGCCGCCGCTGCTCGACCTGGTGGCGCGGCGCAGCCGGTCGGCGGGAACGCTGGTCGGGGTGGCGCTGGCGTTCGCGCTGGCGGTCGCCGAGCTGGCGAACGCCGCGCGGCTGGCGCCGGTGGTCGGCGCGTTCGTGGCGGGGCTCGCGATGGCGCGCAGCGATGCGGCGCCGCGGATCCGGCGCGAGCTGACGCCGGTGGGGCACCTGTTCGTGCCGGTGTTCTTCCTCCAGATCGGGATCGACGCGGACGTCCGGCAGTTCCTCCACCCGAACGTGCTCGGGCTCGCGGCGCTGCTCCTGACCGTCGCGGTGGCCGGCAAGGTCGCGGCGGCGGCGGGGATGCTGCGCGCGCCGGGGGACCGGCTGCTGGTCGGCATCGGCATGGTGCCGCGCGGCGAGGTCGGGCTGATCTTCGCGACGCTGGGGCTGCGCACCGGCGTGCTCGGCCGCGACCTGTACGCGGCGCTGCTGCTGGTGGTGCTGGCGACGACGCTGGGCACACCGCCGTTGCTGCGCCGCCGGCTCCACGCGGTCCGCGCCCGCGCCGCCGCTCCCGCCACGCCCGACCCGCGACCGCCGGGCGGCTGGCTGGTGACGAGCGACGGCACGGTTGAGCTGGCGGCGCGGCCGCCGCTGGCGGAGGCGTTGCCGGTCGCGCTCGCGGCGGCGGTGGCGGCCGGCACGCACCGTCCCGGCGAACGCCTGCTCGACTGGCTGGGCACGTTGCCGGAGACGCCGCTGGGGTGGGATCCCGTTGCGCGCCAACGGTTCTTCGCCCTGCTGCGCGACGGCGGCGCCCGGGCGTGGCGGCTGCTCACGGTCACCGGCGTGCTGGACCGCGCGCTGCCGGAGGTGGGGGCGGCGCTCGCGCGGCGGCAGCGCGACGCGAACGAGCTCGACCCGCTCGCGGCGCTCCGCTGGCCGACGGTGGCGCGGGTGCAGCCGGTCGCGGCGACGGTCCCGCACCCGGAACGC
Source organism: Mycobacteriales bacterium (assembly GCA_035714365.1). Taxonomy (GTDB): domain Bacteria; phylum Actinomycetota; class Actinomycetes; order BP-191; family BP-191; genus BP-191. The sequence goes on from DASTMB010000008.1 coordinate 101,797, forward strand.
CTCCTCCTCGCCGCGCTGGTGCTCGACCTGGCGGACGACGCGCCGGTCGCCGTCGCGCGGCGGCTCGCGCAACGGCTCGACCTCGGCGCCGCCGCGGAGCAGCAGGTCGCGCGGCTGGTCGCCGACGCGGGCCTGTACGCGGCGGCGGCGCGGCGGCTCGACGCCCTGGCGGAGGAGCCGGTGCTCTGTCTCGCCGTCCACCTCGGCGGCACCGAGCAGGCGGGCGCGCTGCTCGCGCTGACGCGGGCCGCGCACGACCTGGAGCCGTGGGAGGCGGCGCGGCTGGCGGCGTTGCACGACCGGGTCCGCGCGGTCCTCGCCCACCCGGAGCTGACCGGCCGCGACGCCGCCAACCTGGTCGAACGCCGCCGCGCCGACGCCGCCCGCCGCGTCACCGGCGACGGGGTGCGGCACCGTGTCGAGACCGCGCCGCGGGCGCACGTGCTGCACGCGACCGCCGAGGACCTGGCGCGGCAGGCGGCGCTGTGCGAGCCGCGGCCGGCGAAGGGCGCGGTGCGCGTCGCGGTGTCGGCGGTGCCCGGGGGCCGGTGGCGGGTCGACGTCGCCGCGCGCGACGAGCTCGGGCTGCTGGCGCGCGAGGCCGCGGCGCTGGCCGGGCTGGGGCTGCGCGTCGCGGACGCGGTCGCGGCGACCTGGCCGGACGGGACGGCGGTGACGAGCTTCGTCGCGACCGGTGCCGCCCCCGACGCGGCCGCCGTCGAACGCGCCGTCGCCGCCGCGCCGGCGGGTCCGGTGGCGGCGCGCGCGGTGGCCGGGGCGGCGGTGACGTTCGACGACGAGGCGTCGCCGTGGCACACGCTCTGCCGGGTGACGGCGCCGGACGCGGACGGGCTGCTGGCGGCGCTGGCGGCGGCGTTCGCGGGCAGCGGGGCGAGCGTCCGCCGGGCCGTCGTGGCGACGGTCGGGGGTGAGGCGGTGGACACGTTCGAGCTGACCGGTCGCGACGGCGGGAAGGTCGACGCCGCCACCAAGGTCGCGGTCGTCCGTGCTCTGGCGCAAGGCGTCGCGCCGCGCCGGCGGCTGCGGCGGCCGCGGTCGCTCGTCCCGGCGGGGTGAGCCGGAAGGGTGACACGAAGGCGTACCCGCGTCACCTGAACGGGTGAGGTCTCACCCCCCAATCGACCCGGATCGTTGACCCGCCTCCGCCCCCGTGCGAGCGTCGCCGCACCGCGCCCCGAGACCCCTATCTCCGCCGTTCGGCGAGAGCTCGTGGCGTACCGGAGGAATGCACATGCGCAAGCTCTCCACGGTGGTGGCGGCCCTCGCCGTCGGCTCCCTGCTCACCGGCTTCGTGTCCAGCGCGTCGGCCGAGCCGCGCCCGCAGGGCGGTCTCTGCGGCTTCAGCTCCACCAACGACGAGACCGGCGCCGTCAACCAGGACCCGCGCCACAACTACGGCGAGATCGACTACGGCCCGCTCGTCATCCGCGACCTCGGCGGCGCGTCGGTCGACACCACCACGACGCCGCCGACGGTGACCCCGCCGACCACGGCGCCGAGCACCGGGTCCGGCACGCTGCGCTGCTGGCTCCAGACGACCGCGAACTACAACCTCACTGCGCCCAAGTACGGCTACCCGGGCCTCGTCGGCATCGAGGTCCCCTGCAACCCGGGCTGCGTCGGTGTCGCGCCGATCGAGTACGACGCGGACCCGCTCAGCGACATCTACCTCTGCATCACCGTGACCGGCACCCCGGCCAACTGGCTGTGGGACGACGTGGACGGCCGCCTGGAGAAGCCGGGCGAGGACACCGTCGCCCCGGTCTGCGGCCTGGCCATCTCCGCTGGCTGACGCACCACCTGGCACCAACGACGCCGGGAGGTCCTTCGGGGCCTCCCGGCGTCGCACGTTTCACCTCCCGGAAACATGCCGGGAACGGCTCGGAAACCCCGGCCTCCTAACGTCGCCGCAACACCCGGCGACCCGACGGAGGCCCGTATGCACCGTGCGAGACGAGCGCTCACCACGCTGGCCGGAACGGCCGCGTTCACCGCGGTGCTGGCGGCCCCGGCGCTGGCCGACCCCGGCAGCGGCGGCGGCACCACGAGCGGCGAGCTGACCCACGGCGAGATCGGCCTGAACCTCCTCTGGATCGTCATCGGCGCGGTGCTGGTGGTGTTCATGCAGGCCGGGTTCGCGCTCGTGGAGACGGGCTTCTGCCGCGCCAAGCACGCGGCGCACGTCGTCAGCACGAACTTCGCCATCTTCGGCCTCGGCTTCGTCGGCTTCTTCACCGTCGGCTACGCGTTCATGTTCGGCGGCTTCAGCCTGCCGGGCGTGTTCGGCTACGACAAGCCGATCGGCGGCGCGCTGATCGGCGGCGGCCACTGGACGTTCCTCTGGAAGGGCGGCTTCCTGCTCTCCGGCAAGGGCGCCTACGACGTGAGCGTGCTCGCGTTCTTCCTCTACATGGTGGCGTTCATGGACACCGTCGCGACGATCCCGACGGGGTCGATGGCGGAGCGGTGGAAGTGGAAGAGCTTCGTGGTGTGGGGGCTGTTCTGCGGCGCGTTGTACTACCCGCTGTTCGGCGCGTGGACGTGGGGCGGCGGCTGGCTGTCGCAGGTCGGCGCGACGCTGCACCTCGGCCACGGCTACGTCGACTTCGCCGGCTCCGGCGTCGTGCACATGGTCGGCGGCGTGGCGGCGCTCGCGGGCGCGCTGGTGCTCGGCCCGCGGATCGGCAGGTTCGGCAAGGACGGCACGCCGCGCGCGATGCCCGGCCACCACGTGCCGATGGCGATGCTGGGGACGTTCATCCTGCTGTTCGGGTGGTTCGGCTTCAACGCCGCGTCGACGTTCGGCGCGACCGACCACCGGTTCACGATCGTCGCCGCGAACACCGCGATCTCCGGCGCGTTCGGCGCGGTGGTCTCGATGTTCTGGGTGATGAAGCGCACCGGCAAGCCGGACCCGGCGATGATGGCCAACGGCATGCTCGGCGGCCTGGTCGCGGTGACCGCCGCGTGCGCGTTCGTCCAGCCGTGGGCGGCGGCGGTCATCGGCGCGATCGCCGGGGTGCTCGTCGTCGAGGCGGTGTGGTTCTGGGAGCGGCGCGGCGTCGACGACCCGGTCGGCGCGGTGGCGGTCCACGGCTGCTGCGGCGCGTTCGGCGTGCTGGCGGTCGGCATCTTCGCGGACGGCTCGTACGGCGGCGACTGGAACCTCACCGGCAGCGCGACGAAGAACGTCTACGGCGTCCTCTACGGCCACGACGGCTGGGGCCAGCTCGGCGCGCAGGCGCTCGGCGCGCTGGTGATCGCGACGGTGATGTTCGGCATCGCGTACGGGTTCTTCCGGATCCAGAACGCGCTGACGAAGGGCGGCATCCGCTCGGCGGAGGCCGACGAGATCGCCGGCCTGGACCTGCCGGAGATGGGCGTGCTGGCGTACCCGGAGTTCGCCGGGTCGGCGGACGCGCTGGTCCCAGACCAGCGGATCGCGCTGCCCGAGCCCGAGCCCGAGCCCGAGCGGGTCTAGGGCTGCTGACTCCCGGCGGGCGGCGGCATCGGGGGCCCGCCCGCCGGGGGCACGTACGGGTAGGCGGGTCGCGGCGCCCAGAACGGCCGCGGCACCAGGCGCCCGGCGCGCAGCGCCGGGCGGACCTGCGTCCACCACAGCACCGCCGACACGATGGCGCCGGCCGGCAGGACGAACGCCAGCGCGAAGCCGATGGTCCACGCGGTCTTGGTGTTGTCCCACGGCGGTCCGAACGCCGCGTCCGGCGCGCGCACCACGTCGACCAGCGCGCAGACCGCGACGATGAACGTCCCGATCCCGAAGACCATCAACGCCATCCAGATGAGCAGGAAACCGCCGAACCCGAAGACCGCCATAGGTCGCAGTATGGGCGACGCGGCCGGCTTTTAGAACGTCCCGTCGAACGCCGCGAGCAGGCCGCGCCCGGTCTCCTGCCGGACGATCGTCGCCTTCTGCAGGCGCGGTGCCGTCGTGGTGCAGGTCGTTCCCGGGCAGCCGTCGGCGAGCGCGACCAGCACCCGTCCCTGGCGGTCGATGACCACGTCCTGGAAGTCGTAGAGGTTGCGGCTGCCGTCCTTGCAGTCGAGGCTGCCGAGCAGGCAGACGGCGCCGACCTGCACGGGCGCGCCGGGCGTCGCGTCGACGGTGTGCCAGGTGGCGCCGCGGTCGTAGGTGAACGACACGTACTCGTGCCACTCCCCGGTGAACGACGCGTCGTCGGCGTTGCCGGGCGTGGCCGAGCCGAGGTAGGCGACGACGGCGCGGTCGCCGTCGCCGGCGACGGTCGTGACGAACCGCGTGTTGACGATGCCGAACTCCTGGCCGAGCCGGACCGGCGCGGTCCAGGTGCGGCCGCGGGTGGTGGAGACGGCGGCGTACGGCGGGCCGTAGCCGGGGCCGGCGGCGCCGCCCCAGCCGTAGTAGACGGTGCCGTCGGAGCCGACGCCGAGCGACGGGTGCCCGGCGTTGCCGACGGTCGAGCCGGGGACGGGCCGCAGCGCCCAGGACAGGCCGTTGTCCTCGCTGACGACGAGGCCCGCGTACTTCGGCGTCACGACCGGCGGGAAGTCGATGCCGCAGTACGTCGGCGGCAGGTACGCCGTGCCGTCGGGTCCGGTCTTGAGGTGGCCGGAGTTGGAGGCGCAGACGTCGCTGGTGTGCGTGATGCGCGCCGGGAGGAACGTGCTGCCGCCGTCGAGGCTGGTGCCGCACTTGGAGTCGAAGCCGTCGTGCGAGCAGTAGTAGACCGCCCGCGGGTACGACGCCTGCCCGGCGAGCGTGCCGCCCGCGACCCACGGCCCGGAGCCGACGGTCTGGTGGTCGAACAGCGCGCCGGGCGCGCAGCCGACGAGGCTCGGCGTCCACGTCGCGCCCGCGTCGTCGGTGTACGCGATCCGGCTGCACGCCAGGTCGAGCTGCGACACCCACGTCCGCCCGGTGACCGGGTCGGTCTCGAGGATCGGGTCCTGCGTCTGCACCTTCGTGTGCAACGGCGCGACGTCCCGCCAGGTCTCCGCCCCGCTGCCGAGCCCGGAGACGCGCAACGTCTCCAGCAGCGCGAGGTAGAGCACGTCCCCGGTGCGCGGGTCGACGCCGAGCGTCGGCTCGCCGGCCTGGTCGCCGAGACCGTCGGGGGCGACGTACGAGCGGAACGTCGCCGGGGCGGGGCGCTTGCCGGCCTGGGCGGGGGCGAGCGCGAGCAGGGGGAGCGCGGCGGCGGCCGCGAGCAGACGTAGGCGCATGTGTAGGGAGACGCGCGAACCGGCGTTCCGGTTCGCGCGTCTTTCCCGAGCTACAGGACGGCGCCCGGCCGGTACGCGATCACCGCGTTGCCCGCGGCGACGTAGAGCGTCCCGGAGGCGACGGCGATGCCGCTGCTCGACAGCGCCGCCGGCACCTGCGACGGGTCGGCCAGGTCCAGCGCCATCGGGCGGCGCAGCAGCGGCACGCCGGTCGCCGCGTCGAACGCCACCAGCTCACCGGTGTTCGACAGCGTGAACACCGCGCCGCCCGCCGACGTCGTCGACTGGTAGTGCGTGCCGTCGGCGACCGGCGACAGCCAGCGCGTCGCGCCGGCGTTCGTCAGCGAGAACGCGTTGTCGGCGGGCGAGCTCACGCCGTAGAGCGCGCCGTTGCGGTCCCACGCGGTGGCGGCGGCGTTGCAGACGGCGCAGGAGACGCCGACGACCGCGGACCACTCCTTGGCCATCGTCGTCGCGTCGGCGACGTGGTAGACGCCGGACTTCTGGAGGTCGCCGATGAGCAGGCGGCCGTCGGGCGCGGTGAACAGGTTCGGCGGCGCGCCGAAGTCGAGGTCGAGCTGGAGGCACGGCGCGCTGTCGCCGACGATGAGCTGGAGGTTCGGGTCGTCGCCGGCCGCCTCGCACACCGGGTCGACCAGCTCGCGGGCCGCCGGGTCGTACTGCTCGACGTTGCCCTTCATCCCGCCGACGTACGTGCCGAACGTCGCCCGGTCCCGCCGCACGTCGAGCTTGACGATCGCGTCGGTGTACGGGTGCTCGATCTTCTTGCTGTACGGGTTGCCGGTGCCGACGTAGGCGTAGCCGTTGCGGGTGTCGATCGCGGGCGCGGTCCAGACGCCGGCGCCGGCGTAGCCCTGCGCGTACGCGTCGTCCGGCACGACGTCCGCGCGCTTGAGCACCGCGCCCGTCGCCGCGTCGATGATCGCGACGCCGCCGCGGCCGGTCGGGTCGCCCTCGGCGGGGGAGTAGCCCGCCAGCACGAGCCCGTCGTAGACGACCGGCGTGGCGTTCGTGTAGTAGCCGGCGCCGCTGCGCAACGGCTCGCTGCGCCAGGCCACCGAGCCGTCGCGGCGGGACAGCGCGATCGCGTACGGCGAGCCGCTCTGGCTCACCAGCGCGACGACGTAGTCGCCGGCGAGCGCCGGGCTGCTGACGAACTCGCCGCCGAGGCCGGCCGTCGTCCCCTCGGCCAGCGGCACGTGCGTGCGCCAGAGCTGCGCGCCCGTCGCCGCGTCGAGCGCGATGACGTCGCCCGCCGCCGTGTTGAGGAAGACGCAGCCCGCGGCCACGATCGGCGTGCCGTTGAGGTCGGCGGTCCCGGTGCCGGGGGCGCCTGTCTGGAACGACCACGCCTTCGCCAGCGTCGGCGCCGACGCCTTGCCGATCCCGCCCGGCGACTGCTGGTGGCGGCTGTTCTGGAGGTCGCGCCCGAACGTCGGCCACTCGTCGGCGGCGACCTTCCCGACGCACTTCGGCGGCTTCGCGTTCGCGACGGGCGACAGCGGGACGAGCAGGGCGGCGGCGAGGGCCGCCAGCGGCAGCGTGCGGGAACGCGGAAGCAACGCGACTCCTAGGGAGGCGACGACGGGGCCGCGCCTCCTTCGCCACGTCCGCCCGGATTCCTGCCGGTTCGCGTGGCACTGCACGCTCAGGTGCCGGGCCCGTTGCGGGAAGAAGTTAGAGATGCCGCGTGGGGCAACGACCGTATGGCACCGTAAAAGTCAGCGCACGCGCTGAGTAGAACCCGGTAGATTCTCCCTTCCAGGGAAGTGTACGGTGACACTACCCCAACAACATGACGCCGGTAGCCACACCGGCGACGATGCCTGGTGGCGATGACGAGATGAGCGTGGACGCAGCCGACCTCGTCCGGCTCCTCGATGAACTCCGGCGTCGCTCTCAGCGTGAGGGTGACGACGAACGCATGTGCGCGTTGCGAGCCGAGGGGTTCCGGGGAGCCGGGTATGACGCCCTCCGGGACGAGCACTGGCTCTACGCGTATCCGATCCTGCTCAAGGCGATCCGCACGGGCTCGATCGTGGCAAGGTGCCGCGGTGTCGGGTCGCCCGTCTCGCTCTCACCGGACGACAGGCTCGCGCTGCACACCAACCGGGACGAGCGAGTCGCGCTCGCGGTCGACACGCTCATCGATGCGGAGCGGTACTTCCGAGCCGCCTCGTTGGGACGTGAGAAGTGGGACGGCTCTCGGGGGGACCGCTCTCAAGACGTTCTTCGTCGGCTGTTGCTTCATCAAGTTCCCTGACGCGTACCACAGGTGGTCGCGTCGCCGCTCCGACCGCCTCGTGTCGGAGTCCTACGGGATCGACGCGGATGTGTTCGCTGACTCACTCGTGGCGCGCACCGTCGACCCAGAGACCACGGCGGTACAGCGCGACCTCGTCGCGCGACTGTTCGAGGGTGCGCGGCCGACCGCTCGAGCGATCCTCACATTGATGGCGCAGGACCTTACGTATGCCGAGATTGCCCGACGTCTCGGATTGAGCGAGCGTGCGGTGGAGGGGCAGGTCTACCGCCTACGGCGGCAAGCGCGACTGCTCGATCGAACGCCCGTATCGCGGCGTCCGGTGCGGAGGGCGTCATGATGCGAGGCGTGGTTGGGGGCGCCACTGTCGGCACCGGTCTGGCCCTGAAGTTTGCGTCAGCCCCGGCCTGGATGGTCGTCCTGGCGATAGTCCTCGCCTTCGTGCTCGCATCGATCAACGCGGTGTTTCCGCAGGACAGCCATGACCGGCTGGACTGGTGGCGACACGTGCTGCGTCGTGACTCGGAAGGTACTGCCGGGCCACCGGGCGCCCGCGATACGGATAGGCGCGCCCGGCAGGGTTCGAACCTGCGACCCTCCGCTTAGAAGGCGGACGCTCTGTCCGGCTGAGCTACGGGCGCTCGTGCCCCGCCATTGTGCCGTGCGGGGCGGGCGGCGCCGGTGGTGCGCGGCGCCGCCCGCCGTACCGCTAGTAGGTGCAGCCGCTCGTCGGGAGCGTGTGCGGGTCGGGCACCGGGGCGCCCTTCCACAGCGCGTCGAGGAACGTCTGCGGGCAGCGCAGCACGCCGAAGCGGAGCTGGAAGTGCAGGTGCGGCCCGGTCGCGGAGCCGGTCGAGCCGCTGTAGCCGAGGAGCTGGCCGACGGAGACGGCGCCGTTGGCGGCGACGAGCGACGACGCGTGGCAGTACGTGTACGTGACGCCGTCCTGGCCGGCGAGGACGATGCCGTTGCCGCACCGGCTGTCGCTGACCCGGGTCGCCGAGCCGCTGGTGACCGCGTAGAACGGCGTGCCGGTGCCGACGGGCACGTCCGCGGCCGGGTAGTCGTGGTGCGGCTTGGTGAGCCACGACTCGTACTGGATGGACGTCTTCGGCAGCACGAACGCGTACGGCGCGGCGGCCGTCGTCGCGCCGGGGTCGCCGTTGCCGCGGTAGCGGACGTTGCCGTAGGCGTAGACCTGGCCGATGCTCGACATGGCCGCGTAGCCCTGGCCGTTCTCGGTGACGGCGACGCCGGCGATGGCGCCGGTGTACCCGCTCGGGTTGCCGAAGTAGCCGGCGTTGTACGCGTAGACCTGGCCCTGCGAGGAGATCGCGACGTAGCCCTGGCCGTTCGGCGTCACCGAGACGCCGGCGATGCTGCCGCTGTAGCCGGTCGGGTTGCCGCGGTACGGCACGTTGTACGCGTAGACCTGGCCGTGGTCGGAGATCGCGACGTAGCCCTGGCCGTCGGCGGTGACGGAGATGCCGACCATCCGGCCGGTGAAGCCGGTCGGGTTGCCGCGGTAGGCGACGGTGCCGTAGGCGTAGACCTGGCCGAACTCGGAGATCGCGACGTACCCCTGGCCGTCGGCGGTCACCGAGATGCCGGTGATGTTGCCGGTGAACCCGGCCGGGTTGCCGCGGTAGATGACCGTGCCGTAGGCGTAGACCTGGCCGGCGGAGGAGATCGTGGCGTAGCCGAGGCCGTCGCCGGTGAGCGAGATGCCGACGATCTTGCCGGTGAAGCCGACCGGGTTGCCGCGGTACTGCGCGGTGCCGTAGGCGTAGACCTCGCCGGCGTCGGAGACGAGGGCGTAGCCCTGGCCGTCGCGCGTGACGCTGACGCCGGTGAACGTACGGGTGTCGGCGTGCGCGGTCGTGAGACCGGGCGCGACGACCGTGGCGGCCGCCGCGACGGCCGCCGCGAGGCGTAGCCGGAACCTGCCGAACGTGCTTCCCACTGCGTTGCTCCTGTCCTGTCGTGTGCCGAGGGCATGGCGACGAAGGCCCTCCGCGCACGGGAGCGCGAGGGCCGGCTGACCAACGGGACGAGCCGCCGAAGTGGGCGGCGAGAAGCGCGGCAGTGTGGCCGCGGCACGTCCCCCCCCGGTCGCGGCGTCCGGCCGCGACCTCACCATTGATAGCAGCGGGTGCCAGAAATGTCACTACTCGTGACGGAAGTTCCGGCCGGGAAACGACGGCGGCCGCCGCCCCGCGAGGGGACGGCGGCCGCCGGAGTGCGGTGCGGGTTAGTACACGGCGTTCGCGCCGGCGATGTCGCCGCTCGCGATGGACCGCTTCAGGGTCTCGCCGCTGTAGCCGTACGCGTACATCGTCTCGAAGCGCGCGCCGGACGGGTGGTCGAGGCCGTAGGTGTGGCCGAACTCGTGCGTGCCGATGTTCTGGATGTCGTAGACGTTGCCGGCGGTCTCGTAGCAGCCGTCACCCTCGGCACCGAGGTTGGCCCACGTGAACGACGTGTTGAACAGCGTGTCGCTCTCGACGGTGCCGTCGGTCCAGCGCCAGGTGTAGGTCACGGCGAGCGTGGTGCCGCCGGTCTTGCCGAACATCGTCTCGTAGCTGTGGTTCGCGGTCGGCTTCAGCGACGACGTGGTGCTCGTGGCGACGCTGATGGCCGGGGCCGGCGTGCCCTGCGACCAGGCGCTGTACGCGCTCTGGATGGCGTTGACGGTCGCGCTGAGGTTGAGGTAGCTCGGCAGCGTCGTCGTGTTGAACGTCGACGTGGTCGGGCCCGCCACCTTCCAGCCGGTGAGCGCGTAGGTGCCGCTCGCCGCGCCGGCGTTGGTGCAGTTGGCGCCGCCCGAGGGGCCGGCGGCGTTCTTGTCGACCTTGATGGCGTGGACGTCGATCAGCGTCGCGTGGTTGCCGACGGCCTGAGCGGCGCCGCCGTTGACGGTGGCGCCGAGGACGAGCGCCAGCGCCGCGATGTGGCGTGCCTTCATGCAGTGCTCCGATTCGTAGGGGGTCGAGCGGGGTGCGACCACGGAAGGACAACGCGGCGAAGCCTTCTCCGCCGGAGGAACCAGGTCAAGACCCCGCAAACCAGGAGATTTCTCCGTGTCGCGCGGCGCGGCGGCAGAATCGCCCTCATGCCCGACGTGCTGCGGATCGGCAACTGCTCCGGCTTCTACGGCGACCGGCTCGCGGCGATGCGCGAGCAGCTCGACGGCGGCGACCTCGACGTCCTCACCGGTGACTACCTCGCCGAGCTGACGATGCTCATCCTCTGGCGCAGCCGGCTGAAGGACCCGGCGAAGGGGTACGCGACGACGTTCCTGCGCCAGCTCGAGGACTGCCTCGGCACCGCCGTCGACCGCGGGGTGCGGATCGTCGTCAACGCCGGCGGCCTCAACCCGGCCGGCTGCGCCGACGCGGTCCGCGCGCTCGCCGAGCGCCTCGGCGTCCGCGCCGCCGTCGCGCACGTCGAGGGCGACGACCTGATGCCCCGCCTCGCCGACCTCGCGCCGTACCTCACCCACCTCGACACCGGCGAGCCGCTCGCCAACGCCGCGAACCCGCCCGTCAGCGCCAACGCCTACCTCGGCGCGTGGCCGGTCGCCGAGGCGCTGCGCGGCGGCGCCGGCGTCGTCGTCACCGGCCGCGTCACCGACGCGGCGCTCGTCGCCGGCCCCGCGATCCACCGCTTCGGCTGGGGGCCCACCGACTACGACGCGCTGGCCGGCGCCGTCGTCGCCGGTCACGTGCTGGAGTGCGGCGCGCAGGCCACCGGCGGCAACTACGCGTTCTTCGGCGAGGTGCCGGGCATCGAGCACGTCGGCTTCCCGGTCGCGGAGGTCGCCGCAGACGGCTCCTGCGTCGTCACCAAGCACGACGGCACCGGCGGCCTGGTCAGCGCCGGCACGGTCACCGCGCAGCTCCTCTACGAGATCGCCGGCGAGCGCTACCTCGGCCCGGACGTCGTCGCGCGGTTCGACACGATCGAGCTCGCCGAGGAGGGCCGCGACCGGGTGCGGATCAGCGGCGTCCGCGGCGAGCCGCCGCCGGACACGCTCAAGGTCGCGCTGAACCTCGTCGGCGGCTTCCGCAACTCCGTGACGTTCGTGCTGACCGGGCTGGACCTGCCCGCCAAGGCGGCCCTGGCCGAACGCCAGCTCCGCGCGGCGTTCCCCGACCTCGAGGCGTCGCTGTCGCGCGCCGACGTGGGCGACCCCGACACGAACGAGGCTGCGACCGCGACGCTGCGCGTCACCGTCAAGGACGCGGCGCCGGACCGCATCGGCCGGGCGTTCTCGTCGGCCGCGGTGGAGCTGGGGCTCGCGTCGTACCCGGGCTTCACGATGACCGCGCCGCCGGGCGACGCGACGCCGTACGGCGTCTACTGGCCGGCGCTCGTGCCGCGCGACCTGGTGACGCCGGTCGTCGTGCACGCCGACGGCACCCGCGTCGAGGTGCCGCACCCGCCGATCGGTATGGCCGAACCGGTGGCGCGCGGGTTCACGACGTACCCGCCCGACGGGCCGACGGAGCGCGTGCCGCTCGGCCGCGTCGCCGGCGCCCGATCCGGCGACAAGGGCGGCACCGCGAACCTCGGCGTCTGGGTCCGCACGCCCACGGCGTTCGGCTGGCTGCACGACTTCCTCACCGTCGAACGCCTCCGCGAGCTGCTGCCGGAGACCGCGGCGTTGCCGGTCGAGCGGCACGTGTTCGCGAACCTCAACGCCCTGAACTTCGTGATCCCCGGCCTGCTCGGCGAGGGCGTGTCGTCGTCGACGCGCGCCGACCCGCAGGCGAAGGGGCTCGGGGAGTGGCTGCGTTCGCGGCTGGTCGACGTGCCGGTGGCGCTGCTGCGTTAGCGCGCCGCGCGGCGGGACGCGACGGCCGCCGCGGCCGCACCGGCGGCGAGGAGCGCGAGGGCGGGGGAGGCGCCGGTGTTCGGCATGTCGGGTGCGCCGCCGCCGCCGGACCCGCCACCCGACCCGCCGCCGTTGCCGCCCGAGCCACCGGACCCGCCGCTGCCGCCGGAGCCGCCCTGGGCGGTCGGCGTCGCGGGCGGCGCCGTGGTGGGCACGTTGACCGGAGGCGGCGGGGTGGTCGCCGTCGCCGACGGTTGGTCGACCGGCGGCGTCGACACCAGCGGGGACGACACCAGCGGCGACGACGTCGGCTGCGCCGAGGTCGTGCCGTCGTCGTCGCCACCCCGGCTCAACGCCGTCACGACGCCGATCCCGAGCACGCCGAAGATGAGCACGGCGATCGCGACGACGAGCCGGCGCGTGGGCACGGCGGGGTCCCTCCGTTCGGCGGTTGTCGGGACGATTCCACCACCAACGCGGCACAAGATCGCGGAGGCGGCGCCCGGCGTGTTACGGCACCGGGCAGACCGCGGCCGGACCGGCCGCCGCGAACGCCAGCGGCGGCGGCGCCGGCGGCGCCGGCGGCTCGGTCACGGCCGGGGCGCCCGCGCCGCCGCCGTCCACGCGCAGCACGTCGAGGCCACGGTGGTAGTCGGAGACGTAGACGAGGTCCGGCCGCCCCGGCACGAACACCGCCTGCCCCGCCACGCCGTCGTCCGGCCGGAACCACCCGACCTGCCGGACGTTCGCCGGGTCGCGCACGTCGAGGAACCGCACGCCCGCCTGGAAGAACGCGTCCGCGACGACGCCGTGCGCGTTGACGTCGAACCAGTGCGACGAGCAGGACCGCACGCCCTCGATGCGTGGCGACCACAACGACACGGGCACCAGCCGCTGCGCGTCGCGGTCGATCCGCCAGGTCTGGAACCGCCCGCCCTGCGGCTCCGCCGACCACGGGTCGGCGGCGCCGCAGCCGTTGAACGCCTCCTCGGTGACGAGCACGGTGTGCCGGTCGAGGCGGCGGACGTTGTGGTGGATCACCTGGTTGGTGCGCGCGTTGTCCTCCGGCGTCGTCGCGGCGAGCAGCCGCGGCCGCAACGGGTCGCGCGGCGGCGCGTACATCGCGGTGCCGCCGGTGCCGGAGAGCCAGACGTCGCCGTAGTCGTCCACGTGCGCGTCGTGGACCAGGCCGGGCACGTACGCGCCGTACGGGTCGCCGGCGGGCGAGCGCACGGTGCCGGCGACGCGCGGGTGGTCGAGGTCGCGCAGGTCGACCACGAGGACGCCGCCGTCGCGGGCGCCGGTGACGTAGGCGAACGCGCAGTCGAGGACGCAGGTCGCGGTGTGGCCGGCGCCGGGCAGCGGCGTCCCGTCGGCGGCGGTGCCGACCTCGGCGGGCAGCGTCAGCGCCGACCGCAACGCCGGGTGCTCCGGGTCGGCGACGTCGTAGACGAACAGCACGCCCGGCAGGTACGGCGTCGGCTTCACCTCGGCGAGCGGCGCCGTGCTCTTCCTGCGGTCCATCGCGACGAGCAGGACGTGGCGCGCCTCGGAGACGTCGACGTCCTCGTTCTGCCACAGCGGCAACGGCAGGTGCGCGACGAGCCGCGGCGTCTCCGGCAGCGCCGTGTCGAACACCCACAGCCCGCCGTCGGAGGCGGCGTCGCCGTCCGGGCCGCCGTAGCCGGTCGACCGCGCGGTCGTGTGGAAGTAGTAGCGGCCGGAGAACCGCCCGCCCACGCCGACGCCGGTCGGGACGTTCGCGACCAGGCGGACGTTCGGCGAGGTGCTGTAGACCGTCAGCGGCGTGGGCGGGTACGCGTGCGCCGCCGGCGCGAGCAGCGCGGCGACGGCGAGCAGGGCGAGCGGGAGGCGGCGCATGGCCGTCGGGATTCGCGGCGACCGGCCGCCGCGCCTGCTGGCAGGATGTGCCGCATGGCGCAGTTCATCTACACGATGCAGAAGGTGCGCAAGGCGCACGGCGACAAGGTCATCCTCGACGACGTCACGCTGGCGTTCCTGCCCGGCGCGAAGATCGGCGTCGTCGGCCCGAACGGCGCCGGCAAGTCGACCGTTCTCCGGATCATGGCCGGGCTGGACCACCCGTCGAACGGCGACGCGAAGCTCTCCGACGGCTACACCGTCGGCCTGCTCTCCCAGGACCCCGCGCTGGACGAGACCAAGGACGTCCGCGGCAACGTCGAGGACGCCGTCGCCGAGAAGCGTTCGTGGGCCAGGCGGTTCGACGAGATCAGCGAGCAGCTCGGCGAGGCCGACCCCGACACCATGGAGAAGCTCCTCGCCGAGATGGGCGAGCTCCAGGAGAAGCTCGACCACTACGAGGTGTGGGAGCTCGACGCGCAGCTCGACCTCGCGATGGACGCGCTGCGGCTGCCGGCCGGCGACGCCGACGTCTCCGTCCTCTCCGGCGGCGAGCGCCGCCGCGTCGCCCTCTGCAAGCTGCTGCTCGAGCAGCCCGACCTGCTGCTGCTGGACGAGCCCACCAACCACCTCGACGCCGAGTCGGTCCTCTGGCTCGAGCAGCACCTCGAGAAGTACCCGGGCACCGTCCTCGCCGTCACCCACGACCGGTACTTCATGGACAACGTCGCCCAGTGGATCCTCGAGATCGACCGCGGCCGCTGCTACCCCTACGAGGGCAACTACACGACGTACCTCGAGACCAAGTCCTCGCGCATCAAGCTCGAGGGCCAGAAGGACGCCAAGCGCAAGAAGGAGCTCGAACGCGAGCTCGAGTGGGTGCGTTCCAACCCGAAGGCCCGGCAGGCCAAGAGCAAGGCCCGCCTCTCCCGCTACGAGGAGCTCGCCGCCGAGGCCGAGAAGGCGAAGCCGTACGACCCCGAGTCCATCAACATCCCGCCCGGCCCCCGCCTCGGCTCCACCGTCATCGAGGCCAAGGGGCTGGTGAAGGGCTTCGACGACCGCGTCCTCATCGACGACCTGTCGTTCTCGCTGCCGCCCGGCGGCATCATCGGCATCATCGGCCCCAACGGCGTCGGCAAGACCACGCTGTTCAAGACCGTCATCGGCGAGGAGCAGCCCGACGCCGGCGAGGTCCGCATCGGCCCCACCGTGCAGATCTCCTACGTCGACCAGTCCCGCTCCGGCCTCGACCCCGCCAAGAGCGTGTGGGAGGTCGTCTCCGACGGCCTCGACCACATCAAGGTCGGCGCCCGCGAGATGCCCTCTCGCGCCTACGTCGGCGCGTTCGGGTTCAAGGGCCCCGACCAGCAGAAGCCGGTCGGCGTCCTCTCCGGCGGCGAGAAGAACCGCCTCAACCTGGCGTTGACGCTCAAGGCCGGCGGCAACGTCCTGCTCCTCGACGAGCCCACCAACGACCTCGACGTCGAGACGCTCCGCTCGCTGGAGGACGCGCTGCTGGAGTTCCCCGGCTGCGCCGTCGTCATCTCGCACGACCGGTGGTTCCTCGACCGCGTCGCCACCCACATGCTCGCGTGGGAGGGGACGGAGGAGGAGCCGGCGCGGTGGTTCTGGTTCGAGGGGAACTTTGCCGACTACGAGCGGAACAAGGTCGAGCGCCTCGGCCCCGAGGCCGCCCGCCCGCACCGCGTGACGTACCGCAAGCTCGTCAGGGACTGACGCCGCCCTGCGCGGCGCCGCCCGGTCCGGGGTGCCCCACCGGCTAGTTCCGCTCCGCTCCCTCAGTCGCCGGTGGGGCACCCCGGACCGGCCACCGCCGCGCCTCTCCGGCCGCAGTCGCTGCCTCGCTTCGACCCGTCGGCGGGTGCGCGGTTGGATAGGGGTCTCACGACGACCTCTAGGGAGACGAACATGGTGATGCGCGCGGCTACTGCCGTCTGGGAAGGCGAGCTGTTCACGGGCAAGGGGACGGTCGCCCTCGACTCGTCCTCCGCCGCTGGTCCGCTCGACGTGAACTGGCCGGCCCGCGCCGAGAACCCCAACGGCGTCACCTCGCCGGAGGAGCTCATCGCCGCCGCGCACGCCACGTGCTACGCGATGTCGCTCGCCAACGGCCTCGCCAAGGCCGGCACCCCCGCCGAGCGGCTCGAGGCGACCGCGCAGGTACACATCGAGAAGGGCGACGCCGGGTTCTCCATCACCCGCAGCGAGCTCAAGGTCCGGGGCACCGGCTCGTTCGACGAGGCCGCGTTCCGCGCGGCGGCGGAGACGGCGAAGGCCGGCTGCCCGGTCAGCCGCGCGCTCGCCGACAGCATCGAGATCACGCTGGACGCGGGCCTGGCGTAACGGCGTTGTTCACGCACGAGACGCGGGTCCGCTTCGGCGACACCGACGCGATGGGGCACGTCAACAACGCGGCGTTCTCCAGCTACCTCGAGGACGCCCGGGTGGGCTTCTTCCTCGCGGTCAGCGGGTCGACCATCACGCTGGCGGGCCTGATCCTCGCGCGGACCGAGATCGACTTCGTGCGGCCGATCCTGTTCGGCACCGGCCCGGTGCGGACGACGACGTGGGTCGAGGACGTCGGCACGAAGTCGTTCCGGATGGGCTACACGATGGAGCAGGACGGCGAGGTGGTGGCGCGGGCGGCGTCGGTGCAGGTGGCGTACGACTACGCCGCCGGCGCCTCCCGCGCGCTCACCGACGACGAGCGCGCCGTCCTCGCCGCCCACCGGAGGGACGCCTAGCCAGGCAGGACCGGGGACCCGCGGCGGCGAAGACAGGAGATGGTTCGCCCTCTCAACCCACCGGAGTCCCCGTTGTCGCGCACGCCCAGGCCCGTCCGGAAGATCGCCGCGCTCGCGCTGCTCTGCCTCGCCGCCGCCGCGGTCCCCGCCCTCACCAGCGGGACGTCCACCGCCGCCACCGCGACCGCGCCGACGTACACCGAGTACGACCTCGGGTTCGACGGCGGCGAGCCGGTGCTCGGCTACGACGGCCAGCACGGCGTGTTCTACGGCGCCGGGACGACGATCCTGCGCCTCAACTACCAGGGCACCAAGCTGGTCAAGACCGACGTGACGCCGGAGTTCTCGCCGACGACGCTCGACACGATCGTCGTGAGCGACCCGCGGACCGGGCGGACGTTCGTGTCGTACCTCGCGCTGGCCTGCTCGGTCATGGCCTACACCGACGACGGCGGCG
This sequence comes from Mycobacteriales bacterium, assembly GCA_035714365.1. GTDB lineage: Bacteria > Actinomycetota > Actinomycetes > BP-191 > BP-191 > BP-191. The sequence goes on from DASTMB010000008.1 coordinate 119,268, forward strand.
AGGCGTGGCACCAGTCGACGGGCTGCGGCGCGGCGGCGGCGGTCGACCACCAGACGGTCGGCGCCGGCCCGGTGCACGCGCCGTTGACGACGGGCGTCGGCTACGACGGCTCCGTCTACTACTGCGCGCAGGACGCGTTCAACGGCCAGTGCTCGGTCAGCCTCGACGGCGGCGTGACGTTCGCGCCGGCGGTGCCGGTCGCGAACACCCCCGCCAACCTCGTCGGCCACCCGTTCGGCGGCGCCTGCTCCGCGCTGCACGGCCACCTGCGCGTCGCCCCGGACGGCACGGCGTACCTGCCGCTCAAGGGCTGCGACGGCGTGCCGACCACCAACAACCTCACCAACAGCGAGTTCTTCGGCGGCCGCCCGAGCCTCACGGTCAGCGAGGACAACGGCGCCACCTGGCAGGTCCGCCTCGGCCCCGCCACCGCGAAGAACCCCGACGAGTCCGACCCGTCCGTCGCGATCGGCCCGAAGGGCACCGTCTACTTCGGCTGGCAGGACGGCACCAACCCGACCGACGCCCTCGGCGGCGACGAGACCGCGGCCAAGGTGGCGACGAGCAGCGACGGCGGCAAGACCTGGAGCACGCCGATAGACCTGTCCACGCCGCTCGGCCTGCACAACGTGCAGTTCCCCGAGATGATCGTCGGCGACGACGACCGCGCGGCGTTCTCGTTCATCGGCACGCCGGGCATCGGCAACGACCAGGACAACGCGTTCCGCGGCGACTGGCACCTCTACGTCGCGACGACGTACGACGCCGGCAAGACGTGGACCACCGTCGACGCGACGCCGACCAACCTCATCAACCGCGGCTGCGTGCACATGCTCGGCCTCGCGCCCGGCTCGCAGCGCACCGACAACTGCGACTACCGCAACATGCTCGACTTCAACGACATCGTGGTCGACGGCGACGGCCGCGTCTTCGTCGCCTACACCGACGCGTGCGCCAAGGAGTGCTCGGCGCCGGGCGGGACCAACGCCGACAGCAACCGGGAGATGGTCGTCCGGCTCACCTGCGGCCGCGGTCTCTACGCGGCGAAGGACGCCGTGATCGCGGCGACCCCGGGCTGCTCGGGCACGACCGTGGTGGAGCAGCCGGGCACCAAGACCGGCGGCACGAAGGGCACCACGGGGTCGACCGGCTCGACCGGCGGCACGAAGGGCGGCGGCACCCCGGCGATGCCGGCGACCGGCCTCCCCGCGGGCATCGCGCTGGTCGGCGCGGTGCTGGCCGGCGCGGCGGTCGGCGTCCGGCGGCTCCGCCGCCACGAGGCGTAGCGAGGCACCCGCGCGTGGCGGCGTGACGCAGGTCACGTCGCCACGGCGGCCCCCGGCGCACTACCGTCTCGGTCCACACGGAGGGAGACGGTCGTGGCGGTGCACCCGGGTCGGTTCACGGGCGAGATCGAGGGCGACTTCGTCGTCTTCCTGATCGGCATGCGGTTCAACCAGCCGTGGCGCGTCGACAAGTGGCTCCAGGTCGTCACGGCGATGCCGAAGATGCTCAAGGTGCTCGACGACCACCCCGAGCTCGGCTGCCTCGGCTACCACCAGTGGGTGGGCCGGACGACGTTCATGGTCCAGTACTGGCGCGACTTCGAGTCGCTGGAGCGGTTCGCGCGGGACTCGTCGATGCCGCACCTGGAGCCGTGGCGGCGGTTCAACAAGAGCGTCCGCGACAACCCGGCCGTCGGCATCTGGCACGAGACGTACCGCGTGCGCGCCGGCGAGTACGAGTGCATCTACGGCAACATGCCGCGCTTCGGCCTGGCCCGCGCCGGCACGCACGCGCCGGTCGCGACCCGCGGCCAGTCGGCCGCCGGGCGGATCGGCGCGCGGGCCGACGACCCGCTGCTCGACACGTACTAGTCGCGCGACACCGTCAGCCCGGCGGAGGCGCAGCCGGCGCGCAGCTCGTGCAGCCCGAACGCCTCGACCGGCCCGAGCGCGCCGGTGCCGCGGACGCCGCCCTCGGCCGCCGTCATCGCGCCCCAGGCGAGGATCTCGGCGGTGAACGTGTAGCCGTCGACGCCGACCGCCCGCGCCGTCGCGAGCGGCGTCCCCTCCGCGTCGTACGCGATCGCGACGACGTGGCTGCCGCCCTGCGCGCGCGTCTCGGCGTCGGGGCCACTGCCGGGCGCGGGCTTCGGGACCGCCTTGAGGAACGCCCGCATCGCCGCCTCCACGCCCGGCACCTTGTCGGCGACCGCGCTGCCCGCCTGCACGGCGCGGGAGAGGTTGCCGAACCAGCCGAGGTAGGCGTTGACCTCGCGTAGCGACGGCGCCAGCCGGGGCAGCGCGAAGTGCTCCGACGAGCCGACCGAGACGGCGTCGCGCTGCTCGCCGTCGACCTCGAACGACCGGACGTGCCGCGACGCGCGCTCGTCCACGACCCGCCCGTCGCGGAACGCGAACGACTCCGGCGAGCTGCTCGTCAGCGAGGCGAACGTGCCCGCGCTGAACCCGCCCTTGCCGGTCGTGAAGTAGCCGACGTCGACGCGCGTGGCGGCGTCGCCGGCGTGCTTCAGGGCGGCCGCGGCGGCGAGGTTGCCGGGCACGTAGTCGTAGCCGAACGCCGTCACGAGCGGCACCGGCGCGGCCGGCCCCCAATCCTCGAAGACCCGCCGGATGAACCCCGGCTCACCGGTGCTGTCCAGGTAGGTCGCGCCGCCCTTGACCGCGGCCTCGACGGCGGGTGCGCCCCAGCGCGTGAACGGCCCGACGGTGCTGACCAGCACCCCGCCGGCGGCCGCGAGCCGGTGCACCGTCTCCGGCTCGGCCACGTCGGCGACCGCGACGTCCAGGCCGCCGAGGGAGGTCGCCAGCTCGGTCAGCGCCTCCCGGCTGCGCCCGGCCAGCACCGGCGCGGCGCCGCGCCGGACCAGCGCCTCCGCGGTGAGGCGGCCGGTGTAGCCGGTGGCGCCGAACAGCACGATCCGCGTCATGTCGTCTCCAGTCCGAGGTGCGTCGCGAGGAACGCCGTCGTGTCCGCCGCGAGGTCGACGCTACGGCTCACCGACCGCGCCCCGTGCCCGACGTCGCGTTCGCGGCGCAGCAGCACGGGGCGTTCGGACGTGGTGGCGTGCTGGAGCGCGGCGCACATCTTCCGCGCGTGCAGCGGGTCGACGCGGGTGTCGCTGTCGAACACCGTGAACAGCACCGCCGGGTACGCCGTCCCCTCGCGCACGTGGTGGTACGGCGAGTACCCGAGCAGCCAGCCCAGCTCGACCGGGTCGTCGGCGGTGCCGTACTCGTCGTTCCACGTCGTCCCGAGGCCGAAGCGCTCGTAGCGGACCATGTCGAGCAACGGCGCGGAGCAGGCGACGGCGTCGTAGAGGTCCGGCCGCTGGGTGAGCGCCGCCCCGACGAGCAGGCCGCCGTTGGAGCCGCCGGAGATGCCGATCGTCGAGGCGTAGCCGTTGGCGCGCAGCCACTCCGCGGCGGCGTGCAGGTCGTCGAAGACGTTCTGCTTCCGCTCGCGCATCCCCGCGCGGTGCCACTCCTCGCCCTCCTCGGAGCCGCCGCGCAGGCACGCGATCGCGTACGCGCCGCCGGCCTCCACCCACGCCGCGATGCCGGCGCTGTAGCCGGGCGTCATCGGGACGTTGAAGCCGCCGTAGCCGTAGAGGATCGTCGGCCGCGGCCGCTCCGGCGCGCCCTCCGGCGTCAGCACGAACATCGGGACCCGCGTCCCGTCGGCCGAGGCGTAGAACACCTGCCGCGCGTGCAGGTCCGGCACGTCCACGTGCCCGGGCGACGCCGCCCACAGGTCGACGGCGCCGTTCGTCGTGTCCAGCCGGTGCACCCGCGCCGGCGCGAGGAAGTCGGTCCAGCCGAACCACACGTCGCTGCCCCCCAAGGGGTCCGCGACCGGGCCGGAGAGGCTGCCGGGGCCGGGCAGCGTGACGTCGTACCGGTGCTCGCCGGTGACGCGGTCGTGGACGGCGAGGCGGCTGAGCGCGTGCTGCGTGTGCGCGACGACGAGCACGTCGTCGGTGACGGCGTACCCGTCCAGCACGGCGTCGGGGCGTTCCGGCACCAGGTCGCGCCAGTGCTCGTGGCCGGGGCGTTCCGGGTCGGCGACGCAGAGCCGGCCGCGCGGCGCGTCGCGGTCGGTGGCGACGTAGAGGCGGCCGTCGAGGCCGACGTGCATCGACGTCTGCGCGTCGACCCCCACCTGCACCGGCCGCAACGTGCCGTCGCCGCGCAGGTCGCCGAGCCACACGTCGTCGCGCGGCGCGGTGCCGGCGCTCGCCGAGACGACCAGCCAGCGGCCGTCCATCGACACCGAGACGCCGTAGTAGTTGGTCTTGTCCAGGCCGTCGCCCCAGACCTCGGTGTCGTCGTCGTGGCTCGGGCCGAGCCGGTGCAGGTAGACGCGCCGGTGCAGCTGCTCCTCGCCGGCCGGGACGCCGTCCGCCGCGAGCCGGCGCACGTAGTAGTACGCCTCGCCGCCGGGCAGCCAGGCGACGGGGGAGTAGCGCGTGCGGTCGACCGGCCCGTCGACGGTCTCGCCGGTCGTCACGTCCAGCACCCGCAGCAGGCTCTCCTCGGTGCCGCCGTGCGAGAGCTGGTACGCCAGCAGCGCGCCCTCCTTGCTCGGCTGCCACGCGTCCAGCGTCGTCGTGCCCGCCGGGTCCACCGCGATGGGGTCGACGAGCACGCGTTCGGTGCCGTCCGGCTCGCGCACCAGCAGCACCGCGTGCTCCTGGTCCGGCTCGCGCCGCGTGAAGAACGCGCGCCCCTGCCGCCACGCGGGCGCGCCCACCGACCCGGACCGCAGCAGCTCCGCGATCCGCGTCGCGAACCGCGTGCGCGCCGGCTCGTACCCCGCCACCGCCCGCCGCCACAGGTCGTCCTGCGCCGCCGACCACGCGACCGTCGCCGGGTCGTCCGCGTCCTCCAGCCAGCGGTACGGGTCCGCGACCGCGTGCCCGTGCAGGTGGTCGACCAGGTCCAAGCGGGTGGCGTCCGGGTACTCCATCCGCCGAACCTACCGGCCACACTCGCCTCGCCTCCGCGACGGAACGCAACCGTGACCGCCTACCGTGCGTCGTCGCCGTGTGACACTCGGACGCGTGGGCACCGACCGGCCGCGCCTGTACGCGCTCGCCGTCGCCGCCGCGGTGATCGCGGCGACCGGCGGCGTCGTCGTCGCGCGCCGCGTCGCGGTCACGCCCGCCGCCGCGCCCGCGCCGCTCGCCGCGCCGGTGGCGCAGGCACCCGCCGCGCCCTCGCCTTCGGTGTCGTCGTCGCCGCCCGCGACGCGGCCCCCGGTGCGCCGGCCGTCCGCGCGCCCCGCCCGCGCGCTGCCGTACGCGCTCCCGGCACCGCCAGCCCCGCCCACCGGCTGCCCGCCGCCGCCCCGCAAGCCGGCCAAGCCGGTCGCGCCGTGGCGGCCGTCCGTCGTCGTGCCGGAGTCGGCACTGCCCGCCGCCCTGCCGCCGTTGACGCGCAGCCCGTCGCTCGCGGCGTTGCGCGGCAAGGGCATGTGGACCTACCAGTGGGCCGAGACCGAGGGCGGCTCCGCGGCCCGGGTCGTCGCGCGCGCCAAGGCCGCCGGGCTGACCCAGCTCTGGGTGCGCACCGGCTCGTCGCGGTCCGGCTTCTACGCCGCCCCGGAGCTGCGCGCGCTGCTGCCGCGGGCGCACGCCGCCGGCATCCGCGTCGTCGCCTGGGACTTCCCGTACCTGTACGACCCCGTCGCCGACGCGGCCCGCGCCGCCGAGACCCTCGCGTTCACCGCGCCCGGCGGGCACCGGATCGACGCGTTCTCGCCCGATGTCGAGTCGCCGAGCGAGGGCACCCAGCAGACGCCGCGCCGGCTGTCCGTCTACCTCGGCCTGGTCCAGCGCGCCGCCGACACGCGCCCCGTGGTGTCGACCGTGCCGCACGCGAACGACCACTGGTGGCGGACCTACGACTACAAGACCCAGGTGCCCTACGTCGACGCGTTCGCCGTCATGGCCTACTGGGGCTGCGTCGAGCCGGGCCGCGAGGTCGCGCAGTCGGTCGCGCGCCTCGCGCCGCTGGGGCGCCCGCTGCACCTGATCGGGCAGGCGTTCGACCTCGGCCCGTACGGCGGCCGCGCCGGCGACCCGCGCGGGCGAGAGGTGTGGCGCTTCGCCGACGTGGCGAAGCGCTCGGGCGTCATCGGCGCCAGCCTCTACGTGTGGCAGTACGCGACGCGCGAGCAGTTCGCCGCGCTCGGCGCGTACCCCTGGCGCTGACGCGGCCTCTCGCCGTGGGGCCGGGCTGCCGGCCGCTGCGTCCACAGGGTCCCGGGCGTCGTCCACAGATCTCGTCCCGCCGCGCCTTTCTGTCGCACCGCCGCGCCATGCTGGTCCGCGTGGAGGTGATGCGGCGATGTGGGAGGTCGACGTCGACGACCGGCCGCGCGAACGGCTGTTCCGCGAGGGCGCGCGCCGGCTGAGCGACGCCGAGCTGGTGGCGCTCGTGCTGCGCAACGGCCGGCCCGGCCAGAGCGCGCTCGAGCTCGCCCGCGTGCTGCTGGGGACGCAGCGCGACCTGACCGGGCTGGCGGCGGCGCGGTCGGACGTGCTCGCCGACTTCGTCGGCATGGGGCCGGCGAAGGCCGCGGCCGTGGCGGCGGCGTTCGAGCTCGGCCGGCGGACGACCGAGGTTGCGGAGGCGGTGCCGCTCCGGCGCGCGGAGGACGTGGTCGCGGTGGCGCGGCGCGAGCGCGCGCGGGTGCCGGGCGACGCGCTGCTGCTGCTCCTCGCCGACTTCGCCAACCGCGTCCGGTGGACCGTCCTGCTCGCCACCGGGCTGCTCGGCCGCGCGACCGGCACGGTCGGGCGCGTCCTCGACACGGTGCGCGCGCACGGCGCCGAGTCGTTCGCGCTGGCCCGGCTCGTGCCGGGAGCGGTCGAGGTGCTGCCGGTGGACGAGGAGCTGGTCCGGCGGCTGCGCACGGCCTCGCGGGCCGCCGACCTCCGGTTCCTCGACTACGTCGTGGTCGGCGAGGCGGACTGGCGCGGGGTGGTCGCCGAGCCGCCGCTGGTGCCCGACCACCTGCCGCCCGGCGGGCTGCCCGCGCGCGGCTACGACGTCCGCGCCGGGCCGCTCTGACCCGTCCGGGCGCCGTTCGTGGCGTCCCCCCGGCTACGCGCCGTCGCCGTCCTCGACGTCCACGGCCGCGCGGCCGGCGAGCCGCGGCCGCAGCCAGGCCAGCACCTCCAGGTGCGCCGGGTGCTCCGCGTACGCGCGCAGCGCGGCCGGCGAGTCGTGCGTCGTCGTCAGCCAGAGGTCGGAGCAGCCGTCGAGGCCGAGCGTGTCCAGCGTCACGCGCATCGTGCGCAGGCTCGGCACCTGCCCGGCGAGCGACTCCAGGCGGCGCTTCGCCTCGGGGGCGTCGGCGCGGTCGGCGAACTTCATCAGGACCACGTGCGTGACCACGGTGCCTCCTCGTCCGCGGGCGACCGGTCGCCGGGGCGCGGGCCCGGGTGCGTCCTCTTGGTGCGCGCCGGCGCGGCGCGTCGCCGTTGCCGGCGGGAACGCCGTCGCCCCCACCGTCGCCGTCGGCGAACGCCGTGGCGGCTCGGAACGTCGTCGCCGCCCGGAACGTCGTCGCCGCCCGGAAGGCCGTCGCCGTCTCGAACGTCAGCGGCGCCGGGCGCGGACCCGGCGCCGGTCGACGGCTACTTCTTGTCCTTCTTGGGCTTCTTGGTCTCGCGTCCGCCCTTGTCCTTGCTGCCCACGGCGCACCTCCTCGTCCGCGCGGGCACCGTAGCGCGATGCGCGGGGCGTGTGCAGCGCGTTTGCCGCAGTGCGTGCGACGATGTGCGCCGCCCGACGACCGGAGGGGGCTCACGTGCGGCTGCGACTTCTCGTGCTCGGCGTGCTCGCGGCGAGCACGCTGGGGGCGTACCCCGCGTCCGCCGCGCGCGACTGCAAGGGCCTGCCCGCGCACAGCGCGCTGCCGGTCGTCGACGCCGCGAACGTCATCCCGCCCCAGGCGGAGGCGTACCTGAACGCCGACGTCGTACGGTTCCGCGTCGAGGGGCACGAGTCGATCGTCGCGGTCGTCGTGCCGACGCTCGGCGGCGACGACGTCGCGTCGTACGCGAAGCGGATGTTCGACTGCTGGGGCATCGGCAACGCGGACTCCGACAACGGCATCCTCGTGCTGGTCGCCATGCGCGAGCACCGGTCGCGGATCGAGCTCGGCGCCGGGCTCGAGGGCGACGTGTCGGCGGAGGACCTCGACCAGGCGCTCAGCGCGATGGTCGCGCCGTTGCGCGCCGGAGACGTCGGCGGCGGCCTGCGCGCCGCCGCCGAGGCGCTGGCCGCCGACCTGGGGGCGACGCTGCCGGACACCGCGACGTTCGTCAGCGGGGGCGGCGCCGGCGGTGGCGACGCGACGGACGCGGTCGGCTCCGGCGGCGCGCCGTTCGCCGTGCCGTCGCAGTACGCGTACCCGAACTCCTCGCCGTTCCGCGGCACCGACTCCGGCACCGGGTTCGCCGTGCTGGTGCCGATCATCATCGTGCTCGGCGTGCTGATGACCCTGGTGCGGGCGTTGCGGGGCGGGTTCGGCGGTGGCGGCGCGTCGACGTGGCGGGGCGGGTTCCCCGGGTACGGCGGCACCGGCTGGGGCTCGCCGTCGCTGCTGCACCGCGGCGGGTGGAGCGGCTGGGGGTCGGACGACTCCGGGTCGTCGTGGTCGTCCGGGTCGTCGTTCTCGTCCGGTTCGTCGTCCGGCGGAGGGAGCAGCGGTGGCGGCAGCAGCTTCGGCGGCGGTTCCAGCGGAGGCGGCGGGGCCAGTGGTTCCTGGTAAGCCGCTCAGCGAACGCCAGCGCCGCCGCGTCGCGCGCGCCGTTCGCGCCGCCGAGGACTGGACCGGGCTCCAGCTCTGCGTGTACCTCGGTCCGACCGAGGACGACCCGCTCGCCCACGCGCACGCGTTGATGGCGGAGCTCGGCCTGCACGAGGAGCCGGCCGTGCTGCTGCTCGTCGCGCCGCAGGCGCGGCGGCTGGAGATCGTCACCAGCCCGGCCGCGGCCGAACGCATCAGCGACTACGAGGCGCGGCTGGCGGCGCTGTCGATGTCGGCGTCGTTCGGCGTCGGCGACGTCGCGGGCGGCATCGTGGAGGGCGTGCGGCTGCTCGCGCAGGCGGCCGGCCCCGGTACCCGCACCGGCGCCGATCTCCCCGACGTCCTGGACGCCGCCGCGCGGTAGTAGGGCGGCCGGCGCGGCATCGGCCGCGCGGGCGGCGCGAACGAGGCGGGGGCGACGGGCCCGGCGGGGGACGGTGGCGGGCGCGGATCGGGAAGCAATTCCGGCTTTCCGCGTGCGGGAGGTGCTTCCCGGAAGCG
>DASTMB010000009.1 GCA_035714365.1 Mycobacteriales bacterium
GCGCCCGGTCATCGCGCTGCGCGTCAGCGTGCCCGGCCAGCGCGCCGGGGTGCCGTACGACCGGGGCACCGTCGAACGCCGCCTCCGCGACGTCGGCTGCGACGTCTCCGGCGGCGACCCGCTCACGGTCGTGCCGCCGTCGTGGCGGCCGGACCTCACCGAGCCGGTCGACCTCACCGAGGAGGTCATGCGGCTCGAGGGGTACGACGCGATCCCCAGCGTCCTGCCGCCCGCCCCGGCCGGGCGCGGCCTCACCCGGACGCAGCGGCTGCGGCGCCGCATCGGCTGCGCGCTCGCCGACGCGGGCTACGCCGAGGTCGTGCCGTACCCGTTCATGGCCGAGTCCGCGCCGGACGCGTTGCTGCTCCCCGAGGGCGACCCGCGCCGCGACGCACCACGCGTCGCGAACCCGGTCTCCGACGCCGAGCCGCTGCTCGCCACGACGCTGCTGCCCGGGCTGCTCGCCTCGCTCGCCCGCAACGTCGGGCGCGGCATCGCTGACGTCGCGTTGTTCCAGGTGGCACCGGTGTTCCGCGGCGCGGCGGGCAGCGCGCCGCGGCCGTCGCTCGACGCGCGGCCGTCACCGGACGAGCTCGCCGCGCTGGACGCGGCGCTGCCGGAGCAGCCGTGGCACCTCGGCGTGGTGCTGACCGGCGGCCGCGAGCCGCGCGGCCACTGGGGCACCGGCCGGGCCGCGTCGTGGGCGGACGCCGTCGAGGCGGCCCGGGTCGCCGCGCGCGCCGTCCACTGCGCGGAGCTCACCGTGCGGCGCGGCGACGCGCCGCCGTGGCACCCGGGCCGCTGCGCCGAGCTGGTCGTCGACGGCACCGTCGTCGGCTGGGCGGGCGAGCTGCACCCGCGCGCCTGCGCCGCGCTCGGCGTGCCGCCGCGCACCTGCGCCGCCGAGCTGGCGCTGGAGCCGGTGCTGGCGGCGGCCGTGGACTTCGTGGCGGCGCCGCCGCTGTCGACGTTCCCGCCGGCGCAGGTCGACGTCGCGCTCGTCGTCGGCCGCGACACCCCGGCCGCGGACGTGGAGACGGCGCTGCGCGCGGGCGCGGGCGAGCTGCTGGAGGAGATCCGGCTGTTCGACGTCTACGCGGGCGCGCAGGTGGGGGAGGGGCGGCGGTCGCTGGCCTACCAGCTCCGGTTCCGCGCGCCGGACACGACGCTCACCGACGAGCAGGTCAACGCCATGCGCGACGCCGCCGTCGCCGAGGCCGCCGCGCGCACCGGAGCCACGCTGCGCGGCGCCTGACACCCGCCCCTCGCCGCCGCCGCCCGGTAGGGTCGGGCCGTGCCCCGGACCCCGCCGGACCCCTTCCTCGACCCGCCGCCGCGCCGGCGCGGGCAGGCGCTGAAGGTCGTCCTCGCCGCGCTCGGCGGCGTGGTCGTGGTGCTCGCGCTCACCATCGGCGTCGGCTACCTCATGGGGGCCAACAACCTCCCGGGCCAGCAGGTCGCCACCGGCCGCACCGGCGCCGAGATCTACGCCAAGAACTGCGCCGGCTGCCACGGCCGCAACGGCGAGGGCGGCAGCCTGTCCATCAAGGGACCGGCGTTCGCCGAGGGCGGCCCGCTCGCCGGGCTGACGTTCGACCAGCGCGTCGAGAAGGTCTCCCGTGGCCGCCCGCTCGCCGGCATGCCAGCGTGGAAGTTCCGCATCTCCGCCGACGACATCCGCAAGGTCGCGGCGTTCACCCAGACCCTGTCGGGCCAGCAGCCCGACCCCAGCGTGGAGGACGTGCGCTGATGCCAGCGAAGGTGCTCGTGGTCGAGGACGACCCCAGCGTGCGCGGCCTGCTGCACACGCTGCTGACGGGGGAGGGTTACGAGGTCGCGACCGCCAGCGACGGCCTCGCCGGGCTGGTCAAGGCCAGCAGCGCTAAGCCCGACCTCATGCTGCTCGACCTGATGATGCCGGACCTCGGCGGCGTCCGGGTCCTCGAGGAGCTGCGCGGCGACCCGACCATGGCCGACATCCCCGTCATCGTCGTCACCGGCAAGCTCGAGGCCGTCCCGCCGCTGCGCGGCCTGCTCGGCGAGGACAACGTGTTCGTCAAGCCGTTCGGCGTCGCGGAGCTGCTCGACCGCATCGCCGCCGTCACCCGCACCCCCAGGAGCGAATAGTGGCGCGCCACTTCCTCGTCGACGACGACCTCACGCCGGCCGAGCTGGAGCAGGTGCTCGACGACGCGGCGCGGCGCAAGAAGGACCGGTTCGCCGACACGCCTCTGAACGGCGGCTCGGTCGCGCTCGTCTTCGAGAAGCCGTCCACCCGGACCCGGCTGTCGTTCGAGGTCGGCGTGCACGAGCTCGGCGGCCACCCCATGGTCATCGACGCGAGCACGACGCAGCTCGGCCGCGGCGAGACGCTCGAGGACACCGCGATGGTCATGTCGCGGTACTGCGCGGCCATCGTCATCCGGACGTTCGGCCAGGACCGGATCGAACGCCTCGCCGCCGCCGCGACCGTGCCCGTCGTCAACGCGCTCACCGACTACGCGCACCCGTGCCAGGCGGTCGCCGACCTCCAGACGATCCGCGAACGCCGCGGCGGCACGTCCGGCCTCACCCTCACCTACGTCGGTGACGGCAACAACGTCGCCCACTCGCTGCTGCTCGCCGGCGTCGCCGCCGGCATGCGCGTGCGCGTCGCCTCCCCGCGCGGCTACGAGCCGATCGCCCAGGTCGTCCGCCGCGCCAACCAGATCGGCGAGGACACCGGCGGCGCGGCCGTCGTCCTCACCGACCCGCTGGAGGCCGCGCGCGGCGCGGACGTCCTCTACACCGACGTGTGGGCGTCGATGGGGCAGGAGGACGAGGCGACCGACCGGCTCCAGCTCTTCCGCGGCTACCAGCTCGACGAGCGGCTGCTCGACGCCGCCAACGACGACGCGATCGTGCTGCACTGCCTGCCCGCGCACCGCGGCGAGGAGATCTCGGCGGGCGTCATCGACGGCCCGCACAGCGCCGTGTGGGACCAGGCGGAGAACCGGCTGCACGCGCAGAAGGCGTTGCTCGCGTTCCTGCTCGAACGCTCGTGACGCCGTGACCGAACGCGTCGTGCTCGCCTACTCGGGCGGGCTGGACACCTCCGTCGGCATCGGCTGGATCGCCGCCGAGCACGGCGCCGAGGTCGTGGCCGTCGCCGTCGACGTCGGCCAGGGCGGCGAGGACCTCGACGTCGTCCGGCAGCGCGCCCTCGACTGCGGCGCCGTCGAGGCCGTCGTGGTCGACGCGCGCACCGAGTTCGCCGAGGAGTACTGCCTGCCGGCGCTGCGCGCCAACGCCCTCTACATGGGCCGCTACCCGCTCGTCTCCGCGCTGTCGCGGCCGCTCATCGTCCGCCACCTCGCCCGCGCCGCCCGCGACACCGGCGCCACCGCCGTCGCGCACGGCTGCACCGGGAAGGGCAACGACCAGGTGCGCTTCGAGGTCGGCCTCGGCGCGCTGGCGCCGGACCTGCGCGTCCTGGCGCCGGTCCGCGACTCCGGCATGACCCGCGACAAGGCGATCGCGTTCGCCGAGGAACGCGGCCTGCCCGTCGACGTCACCAAGCGGTCGCCGTACTCCGTCGACCAGAACCTCTGGGGCCGCGCCGTGGAGACCGGCTTCCTCGAGGACCCGTGGCACGCGCCGGTCGAGGACCTGTACGCCTACACCGCCGACCCGGCCGTGCCGCGCGAGCCGGACGAGGTGACGGTGACGTTCGCCGACGGCGTCCCCGTCGCGCTGGACGGCCGGACGCTGCCGTTCCTCGATGTCGTCCGCGAGCTCAACGCCCGCGCCGGCGCGCAGGGCGTCGGCCGGCTCGACATGGTCGAGGACCGCCTCGTCGGCATCAAGAGCCGCGAGGTCTACGAGTGCCCCGGTGCCCTCGCGCTGATCGCCGCGCACGTCGAGCTCGAGTCGCTCACCGTCGAGCGGGACCTCGCCCGCTTCAAGCGCAGCGTCGACCAGCGCTGGGCCGAGCTCGTCTACGACGGCCTCTGGTACTCGCCGCTGCGCCGCGCGCTGGACGCGTTCGTGGACAGCGCCTCGCGACACGTCTCCGGGGACGTCCGGCTCACCCTGCACGGCGGCCGCGCCACCGCGACCGGGCGGCGATCGGACGCCAGCCTCTACGACTACGGGCTCGCGACCTACGACTCGGACGACACGTTCGACCAGTCGCTCGCCAAGGGGTTCGTCGACCTCTGGGGCCTGCCGTCGCGGATCGCCGCCACGCGCGACGGGACCGGGCTGTGAGCGACGCCACCGACCGTCCGGCGGGCCGCCCGCCGTCGCCGGCCCGGCTGTGGGGCGGGCGGTTCGAGGGCGGCCCCGCCCAGGCGGTGCGGCAGCTCTCGTACAGCGTGCAGTTCGACTGGCGGCTCGCGCCGTACGACCTCCTCGCCTCGCGCGCGCACGCCCGCGTCCTGCACCGGGCCGGCCTGCTGGACGACGCCGAGCTGGAACGCCTCTGCGACGCCCTGGAGGTCCTCGAGGCGCAGGTCGCGAGCGGCGCGTTCCGGCCGAACGTCGACGACGAGGACGTGCACACCGCGCTGGAACGCGGCCTGCTCGAACGCCTCGGCTCCCTCGGCGGCAAGCTCCGCGCCGGCCGGTCCCGCAACGACCAGGTCGCCACCGACCTGCGTCTCTACCTGCGCGACCACGTCCGGCTCGTCGTGACCGGGCTGGCCGAGCTGGAGGAGGCGCTGCTCGGCCAGGCGTCGGCGCACCAGCACGTCCCCGCGCCCGGCTTCACGCACCTCCAGCACGCGCAGCCGGTGCTGTTCGCGCACCACCTGCTCGCCTACGTCTCGATGTTCAGCCGCGACGTCTCGCGGCTGCGCGACTGGGACCTGCGCGCCGGCGTCTCACCGCTCGGCTCCGGCGCGCTCGCCGGCTCGTCGCTGCCGGTCGACCCGGTCGGCACCGCCGCCGAGCTCGGCTTCTACGCCGCCGCCGCGAACTCCATGGACGCCGTCTCCGACCGCGACTTCGTCGCGGAGTTCCTCTTCGCCGCCGCGCTGATCGGGGTCCACCTGTCGCGGCTCGGCGAGGAGCTGGTGCTCTGGTCGACCCTGGAGTTCGGCTGGGTCGAGATCGACGACGCGTTCGCCACCGGCTCCTCGATCATGCCGCAGAAGAAGAACCCCGACGTCGCCGAGCTGGCCCGCGGCAAGGCCGGCCGCCTCATCGGCCACCTCACCGGCTTCCTCGCCACCCTCAAGGGCCTGCCGCTCACCTACAACCGTGACCTCCAGGAGGACAAGGAGCCGGTCTTCGACGCCGTCGACACGCTGCTGCTCGTCCTGCCCGCCGTCACCGGCATGGTGCAGACCATGCGCGTCGACGTCGACCGCCTCGCCGCGGAGGCGCCCGTCGGCTTCTCCCTCGCGACCGACGTGGCCGAGGCCCTCGTCCGCAACGGCGTGCCGTTCCGCGACGCGCACGAGGCCGTCGGCCACCTCGTCGTCTGGTGCGTCTCCGGCGACTGCGACCTCGGCGAGGTCTCCGACGCCGACCTGGCGCGGATCAGCCCGCACCTCACGCCGGACATCCGGTCCGTCCTGTCCGTCGACGGCGCGCTGCGCGCCCGCGCCGGCCACGGCGGCACCGCCCCCGACCGCGTCGCCGAGCAGCTCGACGCCGCGCGCATCGAGGTCGCCGCCCACCACGCGTGGGCGGGTGACGTGGGGGACGACGGGTGAGCCGCCGGCCGTTGGGGCGGTCGGTCTTCGAACGCCCCGTCCTCGAGGTCGCGCGCGACCTGCTCGGCCGCGACGTCTCCTGCGAGTCGCCGCAGGGCACCGTCGTCGTCCGGCTGTCGGAGGTCGAGGCGTACCGCGGCGCCGACGACATGGGCTCGCACGCCTACCGCGGCAAGACGTCGCGCAACGAGGTGATGTTCGGCCCCGCGGGCTTCGTCTACGTGTACTTCACCTACGGCATGCACTGGTGCATGAACCTCGTCTGCCAGGCCGAGGGCGAGGCCGCCGCCGTCCTGCTGCGCGCCGGGCGGGTGATCGGGGGTGGCGAGATCGCCGCGTCCCGGCGCGGCCGGTCCACCGAGCGCGACCTGGCGCGCGGCCCCGCGCGGCTCTGCCAGGCGCTCGGCATCGACGGCGCGTGCAACGGCGCCGACCTGCTGCGCGGCCCGGTCCGCGTGCTGCCCGGTGTCCCCGTCGACGACGCGGTGGTGCGCACCGGCCCGCGGGTCGGCGTCGCGCGGGGCGCCGAGCTGCCCTGGCGGTACTACGTCGACGGCGACCCCACCGTCTCGGTCTACCGCCCGGCCGTCGCTCGCAAGCGCCGCGGAACGCCCGCCACGCCGGACCCGTCCCGCTAGTTCCGCGCCGCTGCGCGGCGCTCCCTCAGTCGCGGGACCGGTCCGGCGTGCCGGCCGTCCCGCTCCCCGCTAGCCCTGCCGAGGCCCGACCGCGACCGTCACCGTCGACCCCGCGAGCCGCTTCGCGCCGCCCGCCACGTCCTGGCGCCAGACCTTGCCGGCGTCGGCCGCGAGCCGCGCCTGGCAGGCCGCGCCGCCCGTGCAGGACGGCTCGACCACGACCTCCGCCTTCAGCCCCGCCGCCTCGATCCGCCGCACCGCGTCGACCTCGTCCAGGCCGAGCACCGACGGCACCGCCACCGGCACCGCCTCCTGCGTCGCGACGCTCAACGTCACCGTCCCCCCGGGCGCGACCGGCGCCCCCGCCGCCGGCTGCTGGCCGACGACCGCGCCCGCGGGGTAGCGCAGGTCGTACACCTCGACCGTCTTCACCAGCAGGCCCGCGTGCGCCAGCTCGCGCTGCGCGTAGTCGAGCGCCGAGCCGAGCAGCGTCGGCACCACCTCGGCGGGCGGGCCGGTCGGGTCGGCGCAGACGTTCTTCGGCTCCGACCCGCCGCTGAACGTCCGCCGCTCGATCCACGCCTCCGGCGTCCAGCGGTTCGCCACGCAGCCGTGGTGGCGGTCCAGCGCCACGCTCACCGCGGCGCCCTCCGGCGTCACGAACGGCGCGTTCGGCAGCCGCAGCAGCGCCGTCCCGGCGAACCGCCCCCAGATCATCGCCGGGAACGTCCCGCCCGCGATCACCGTCCGGTAGCCGTTCTCCGGCGTCATCGAGATCTCGCCGCGCGGCTCGCCGACCCAGACCGCCGCCGCGAAGTTCGGCGTGTAGCCGACGAACCACGCGTCCGCGTACCCGGTCGACGTTCCGGTCTTGCCGGCCACCGGCCGCGGCTGCGCGGCCTTCACGCCGGTGCCCGAGCGCACCACGCCCTGGAGCACGTCGTTCGCCAGCGCCGCCACGCCCGCCGGCACCGCCTGGTGGCGTCGGGGCGTGTTGCGCAGCAGCACCTTCCCCCGCGCGTCGCGCACCGACGCGACCAGGTACGGCCTGGCGTAGACGCCGTTCGCGCCGAGCGCCGCGTACGCCGCGGCCATCTCGACCGGGTCCACCTCCTGCGCGCCGAGCACGACGGCCGGGCCCGACCCGCGGCGCAACGGCTTCCCGCCCGCGCCGTGTACGCCGAGCTCCTCGGCCACGTTGAGCACCTCGCTCGTGCCGCGGTCCACGTCGCCGTCGCCGATCCGCTGCACCACGTGCGCGTACGCCGTGTTCACCGAAGACTCGGTCGCCTGGCGCAGCGTGATCCGCCCGAACGCCGTGCCCTCGTAGTTGTCGACCACCCACGGCTTCGGGCAGTGGCAGGGGAGCGTCGCCTGGGCGCCCGCCTCGAACGTGTCCTCCGGCTTCACGCCCTTCTGCAACGCCGCCACCAGCGCGAACACCTTGAACGTCGAGCCGGCCTGCCGCTTCGTCGTGCCGCCGCGCGCGAGGTTCACCTTCGCGTACGGGTCGCGGGTGCCGAAGAAGTCCCGCCCGCCGACCATCGCGGTGATCGCGCCGTCGCCCGGCTTCACCGCCGCGACCCCGGCGTACGGATCGTTAGTTGCACCAAGCAAGCTTCGGACCGACTCCTCGGCGGCCGCCTGCTGCGCCGGGTCGATCGTCAGGTCGATGCGCAGGCCGCCGCGGAACAGCGCGTTGCGCCGCGCCTCCGGCGTCGCGCCGAGCCGCTTGTCCGCCAGCAGCGTCGACACCGCGTCCTGCACCGCGTACGCCGCCGGGTACCGCCGGTCGTCGCGCCGCGCCACCCGCGGCACCGGCGCGGCGCCGGCCTCGGCCGCCTCGGTGCGCGTGATCGCGCCCGTCTCCATCATCGCCGCCAGCACCTGCGCCCGCCGCGCGACCGCCGCCTTCGGCGCGCGGACCGGGTCGGCGCGCGTGGGGGAGCGGATCAGGCCGGCCAGCAACGCCGCCTCCGGCAGCGACAGCGTCGTCGCGGCGTGGCCGAAGTACACGCGCGCCGCGGCGCCGACGCCGTACGCGCCCTCGCCGAAGTACACGGTGTTCAGGTACCGCTCGAGGATCTGGTCCTTCGTCAGCGTGCGCTCCAGCCCCATGGCGAGCGCCGCCTCGCGGACCTTGCGCTGGTAGGTGCGCTCCGGCGTCACGAGCGTGTTCTTCACGAGCTGCTGCGTGATCGTGCTGCCGCCCTGCGTCGTCTCGCCCGACTCCGCGTTGGCGACGGCCGCGCGCACCACCCCGCGCACGTCGACGCCGCGGTGCTCGTAGAACCGCCGGTCCTCCGCCGCGACGACCGCGGCCACCAGCACCCGCGGGATCTCCGCGAACGCCAGCGGCCGCCGATCCTCCTCGGCGTGCAGCGTCGTCAGCACCGAGCCGTCGGCGGCGTAGACCGTGGACGTCACCGCCTGCCCGCCCAGCACGGACGGGTCGACCGGGATCGCGCGGATGCAGCCGGTCGCGGTCACCGCCAGGGCGGCACCGGCGACGGCCAGACGCAGGCGGCGGCGCACACGTCACGCATCGGCGCATCCCGCCCCGCGCTGTAGCCCGTTCGGCGCAACGGCGTTCGTCCCGGAAACGCCCTCGACCGCGCCGCTACGCTCCCCGGCATGCCGACCGACATCCTCGCGGATCTGGAGTGGCGCGGCCTCATCGCGCAGCAGACCGACCCGGACGGCCTGCGCGCCGCCCTGGCCGCCGGCCCGGTGACCGTCTACGCCGGGTTCGACCCCACCTCGGACAGCCTCCAGGCAGGCAACCTCGTCCCGCTGCTGACGCTGCGCCGCTTCCAGGACGCGGGCCACCGCGCCATCGCGCTCGCCGGCGGCGCCACCGGCCTCATCGGCGACCCGGGCGGCCGCTCCACGGAGCGTTCGCTCAACCCGGCCGAGACCGTCGCCGCCTGGACCGAGCGGATCCGCGGCCAGCTCGGCCGCCTCGTCGACCTCGACGCCGGCCTGCTCGAGAACAACTACGACTGGACCGCGGGCGTCTCCGCCCTCGACTTCCTCCGCGACGTCGGCAAGCACTTCACCGTCAACTACATGCTCGCCAAGGAGTCGGTGAGCAGCCGGCTCCAGGGCGAGGGGATCTCGTACACCGAGTTCACCTACATGCTGCTCCAGGCGTTCGACTTCCAGGTGCTCTTCGACCGCCACGGCTGCACCCTCCAGGTCGGCGGCTCCGACCAGTGGGGCAACATCACCGCCGGCATCGAGCTGATCCGCCGCACCCGCGGTGCCGCCGCGTACGGCCTCACGCTGCCGCTCGTCACGACCGCGAGCGGCGAGAAGTTCGGCAAGTCCGCCGGCAACGCCGTCTGGCTCGACCCGGCGAAGACCTCGCCGTACGCCTGGTACCAGTTCTGGCTCAACGTCGCCGACGCCGACGCCGTGCCGTTCCTCAAGGTGTTCACGTTCCTCGACCGCCCCGCGATCGAGGCGCTGGAGGCCGAGCTGGCCGAACGCCCTCACGCCCGCGCCGCGCAACGCGCGCTGGCGGTGGAGATGACGCGGATGGTGCACGGCGAGGAGCAGCTCGCGGCGGTGCAGCGGGCGAGCGAGGTGCTGTTCGGCTCGGGCGACGTCGCGTCGCTGCCGCCCGAGCTGCTCGACCAGGCGCTCGCCGAGGTCCCGCGCGCGGCCGCACCCCGCGACGGCCTGCCGGCGCTGCCGCAGCTCCTCCAGAGCCTCGGCCTCGCCGCGTCCGCGTCGGCGGCCCGGCGGCTCGTCCAGCAGGGCGGCGTCTACGTCAACGGAGCCCGCGTCGGCGAGCCGGACTGGCAGCCGGCGGCGGCCGACCTGCTGCACGGCCGGTTCCTCGTCGTGCGCTCCGGCAAGCGCAACTACGGCCTCGTGACGGCCGAGTAGCCGGAACATCTCCGGCCATTCGGGCGTTCCACCACCAGGACACGCCGGGAGCGGCGCGAACGACTTGACGCCGCGCCCGCTCCCACCTAGTGTTCCCCCTCGCCCCACGGAGCAACGGACGCCCACCAGGCGGCCGGTTCGGGGGCCACCCACGCAGACCTCGCGGCACCGCTCGCAGGCAACAGCGCGAGCGGGGTCGTTTGGCGCGCGGGGGTGCCGGGTAGAGGAGGTCGGTTTGACTCCACCACCCGGACCACATACGGTATGCAGGTTGCCCCACGACGGACCGAGAGGTCCCGAGCGGTGCGCATCCGCTCCTTGAGAACTCAACAGCGTGCCAAAAGTCAGTGCCAACAAACCCCGTTTGCACCGGGTCCGCCCGGGGCAGCGAGGATTCCTTTGGTAGATGACAGACGTTCAGACGTCTGTCCTTGCCAGATGCTCGCCCCCGGCAAGGGGTGAGCTCAAACAGCGGTTCCACCTCGCCAGGTGGGCCGCGCTTCATGTGTCACCTCACCGGAGCTCGCTCCGGCGTGGTCATAGACATCTATGGAGAGTTTGATCCTGGCTCAGGACGAACGCTGGCGGCGTGCTTAACACATGCAAGTCGAGCGAGGCTCCACCCTTCGGGGTGGTGTCCTAGCGGCGAACGGGTGAGTAACACGTGGGCAACCTGCCCCCATCTCTGGGATAACCCCGGGAAACCGGAGCTAATACCGGATACGAGACCGAGCGGCATCACTTGGTCTGGAAAGAACTTCGGATGGGGATGGGCCCGCGGCCTATCAGCTAGTTGGTGAGGTAACGGCCCACCAAGGCGACGACGGGTAGCCGGCCTGAGAGGGCGACCGGCCACACTGGGACTGAGACACGGCCCAGACTCCTACGGGAGGCAGCAGTGGGGAATATTGCGCAATGGGCGAAAGCCTGACGCAGCGACGCCGCGTGAGGGATGA